>CAVKCU010000200.1:0-3683 GCA_963654645.1 Clostridiales bacterium
CTCATCGCCCCAGTTGATACCCGTAATTGCAGTAAGCATAATAAATGACCTCTTTATCTTTTTTCAAAAGACAGCCTTTTCCGTGCACCTTGCCCGGGATACGCTACCTTGGGTAAAACGCACCGGCCCGCTGCCCTTGCGGCACGCACCAATGCTATTATAGTATAGCACAGTCTGCCGCGCAAAAAAAGGGGCTGTTGTAAAATACAACGCCCCTTTTCTGCAGCTGCGCCCCATTGACGAAAACAGCCGCCCGGTCTGCCCGGACGGCTACTTTGCACAGGAAAGTGCTTTTCTGCGCCTGCTTTACTGGATAAAGCCCACGAACACCGGGCAGAGCACGGCGGTCAGCACACCGGCTACGGCGATGGAAAGGCCGCTCATGGCACCTTCCACCTCGCCCATCTGTAATGCCTTGCTGGTGCCCACAGCATGGGCTGCCGTGCCGATGCCCACGCCCTTGGCGATGGGGTCGGTGATGTGGAACAGCTTGCACACGGTCTCGGCCAGCAGTGCGCCCACAATGCCAGTGACGATGACGATGGCACCGGTCAAGGCGGCGATGCCGCCCAGCTCTGCTGCCACATCCATGCTGATGGCGGTGGTCACCGACTTCGGCAGCAGGGTGGCGTACTGCTCCTGGGTCAGGTCCATTGCCAGCGCCAGCGCAAAGGCGCTGCCCAGACTGACCAGCGTGCCCACCGAGATGCCTGCGATGATGGCGGGCGCGTTCTTTTTGAGCAGGTCCAGCTTCTCATACAGCGGGATCGCCAGCGCCACCGTGGCGGGCAGCAGCAGATAGCTTACCGGCGCAGCGCTGGTTTTGTAGTCCCCATAGGAGATCTTGCACACCGACAGAAAAACGATGACAAAAATACTGCCCAGCAGCAGCGGGTTAAAGATGGCCTTGCCTGTCACCCGGTTGATGAGCGCACCCAGCCCAAAGGCTGCCAGCGTAAGCAGCACGCCCCAAGCCGCCGAGCCGGTCAAAAAGTTATTCAGCAGCTCAATCATGGTCGGCCTCCTCCTTTTTATTGCGGGCGGTCAGCGCCTGTGTGGTGCGGCCTGCCGCCGCCATTACCAGCACCGTTACCGGCAGAATGGCGATCAGGATGGGCAGCAGCAGCTGCCCCATCTCTGCCCACAGCTCCATGATGCCCGCAGCGGCGGGCACGAACAGCAGCGGAAAAATACCGGTCAGGTAGGTGCCGGTCTCCTTGACCTGCTCCAGCTTTACGATCCCGGCGGTCAGGGCTGCCAGCAGCAGCACCAGACCGTACACACTGGCAGGCACCGGCAGCGGCAGCACCTCGTGCAGCACCTCGCCCAGAAAACAAAACGCGAGAATGCGCCCGAACTGAAAAATATACTTCGTGTCAGAACTCCCCTTTCTGGTCTTTTAACAAACAGACAACGGGCTTTTCGCCCGGAATTTTCTGCCTCACACAAAGTAAAAGTATACCGCGGACTGCCCGCCCCATCAACCGTAAATCCTGCCAAGAAGTTCTGCACCTTTTGCGCAGAAATGTACAAAAAAGCGCACCGGTGCAGTTCCGGTGCGCAAGGCTCAGATCACATAATCGTTGCCCGCCTGATCCGGCAGGGCAAGGTCTGCCAGCGTGATCTTGCCGAAGTAGTCCGAGATCAGGTCGTTGAGTCCCTTCCACATCTCATAGGTGCGGCAGTCTGCCATCCGGGCGCAGGCAGAAGCGCCGGGGGTCAGGCAGCTTACCGGGGCAAGACTGCCCTCGGTGAGCATCAAAATCTCGCTTACCGTGTACTGATCCGGGCTGCGGGTCAGCCGGTAACCGCCGCCCTTGCCCCGCAGCCCCTCCAGAAAGCCGTTCTGCACCAGCACCTTGAGAATGTTCTCCAGATACTTCTCCGAGATCTCCTGCCGGGCAGCCACTTCCTTTAAGGGAACATATTTTTCAGACTGATGCTCTGCCAGGTCGATCATCACCCGCAGCGCATAGCGTCCTTTGGTCGAAACGATCATAATCCGTACTTCCTTCCGGTCAAATTTATTTTAACCCATTATACAACAGGGTAAATCACTTTTCAATCCCACTTTTTTCAAAAAAGCCCTTGACAAGCAGGGAAAACCGGACTATAATGCCATCAAACCCACAAATAATGTTGGTTTAAAGGTTTAGAGGGAATCACAGCCGGGCACACCGGCGCATGACAGGGCTATGCACCCCGTAACGATATCAGAAAGAGGGACAAGTATTATGAGCAAGATCTATACCGCCGCAGATCAGTTGATCGGTCACACCCCGCTGCTGGAGCTCAGCCATATCGAGAAGGAAGAGCAGCTGCCCGCCCACGTTATTGCCAAGCTGGAATACTTCAATCCCGCCGGCTCCGTGAAGGACCGCATTGCCAAAAAGATGATCGACGACGCCGAGGCTAAGGGTCTGCTGAAGGAAGGCTCCGTCATCATCGAGCCCACCTCCGGCAACACCGGCATTGGTCTGGCTGCCGTGGCAGCCGCCAAGGGCTACCGCATCATCATCGTGATGCCCGAGACCATGAGCGTGGAGCGCCGCCAGCTGATGAAGGCTTACGGTGCTGAGCTGGTGCTGAGCGAGGGCGCCAAGGGCATGAAGGGTGCCATTGCCAAGGCCGATGAGCTGGCAAAGGAGATCCCCAATTCCTTCATCCCCGGTCAGTTCGTGAACCCTGCCAACCCGCAGGCACACATCGAGACCACCGGCCCTGAGATCTGGGAGGACACCGACGGCAAGGTGGATATCTTTGTGGCAGGCGTCGGCACCGGCGGCACCGTGACCGGCGTGGGCAAGTACCTCAAGAGCAAGAACCCCGCCGTCAAGGTGGTAGCTGTTGAGCCCGCCTCTTCCCCTGTGCTGAGCAAGGGCACTGCCGGCGCGCATAAAATTCAGGGCATCGGCGCCGGCTTTGTGCCGGACGTGCTGGACACCACCGTTTATGACGAGATCATCGCCGTAGAGAACGACGACGCCTTTGCCACCGGTCGTCTGATCGGTCACAAGGAAGGCGTGCTGGTGGGCATTTCCTCCGGTGCTGCCGTCTGGGCTGCCATCCAGCTGGCAAAGCGCCCGGAGAACGCCGGCAAGAACATCGTTGTCCTGCTGCCCGATACCGGCGACCGTTACCTGTCCACCCCGCTGTTTGCGGAATAATCCCAAAAACTCTCCGCTCCCGCTCTGCACCCCGCAGGGCGGGAGTTTTTGTTTGGGGATAAGACGATTTGAATGCGCTCCGCGTTGCTCTGCGCATAGTCAGCGGAATCATTATTTTTATTTTGCAATTCTGGAAAATCTGCGGATTTTCCAGAATTGCCTTTTCACGGGAGGGGTTTGGAACGAACTCCCTCAGTCAAAACCTGACGGTTTTGCCAGCTCCCTCGGAGAGGGAGCCTTTGGCATGGCGGGAAGGTTTCTTGTTACCTCTGATACATTAGTAACCGGGCTAACGGCGTGCGCCCTCTCAGTCAAAGCCTACGGCTTTGCCAGCTCTCCCAAAGGGAGAGCCAAGAGCACTGCCGGAAACTTTCTCATTACACTAAAACTTTAGCAACGAGCCTTACGGCTTGGCTCTCCCTTTGGGAGAGCTGGCGCGGGAGCGCCTGAGAGGGCTATAAATGGAGAAGCGAAAAAAGCGTTAAAGCGATAGCGCCGACTGGCGCAGCGCTAGCT
>CAVKCU010000201.1:0-3670 GCA_963654645.1 Clostridiales bacterium
GGCTGCGGGTCTCGCCGGGGACGGTGTTCTTGTTGGCGGTGATGTGCACGCTGTCCAGACGCTGCTCCAGGTCCTTGCCGGTGCACTCCTCGTCCCGCAGGTCGATGAGCATCAGGTGGTTGTCGGTGCCGCCGGATACCAGCTTGACCCCGCGCTGCTGCAAAGCAGCCGCCAGTGCCTGCGCATTTTCCACGATCTTGCGGGCATATTCCTTGAACTCCGGCTTCAGTGCCTCGCCAAAGCAGACAGCCTTTGCCGCAATGACATGCTCCAGCGGACCGCCCTGCGTGCCGGGGAACACTGCCGAGTTGATGCGCTTGGCAAGGATGGGGTTGTTGGTCAAAATCAGACCGCCGCGGGGTCCGCGCAGGGTCTTGTGGGTGGTGGTGGTCACAACATCAGCGTAGGGCACGGGGCTCTGGTGCTGACCGCCCGCCACCAGACCGGCAATGTGCGCCATATCCACCATCAGGAATGCGCCGTAGCCGTGGGCGATCTCGGCAAGCTTTTCAAAGTCGATGGCGCGGGGATAGGCAGAAGCGCCCGCCACCAGCATCTTGGGGCGCACCTTACGCACCTGCTTTTCCAGCTCGGCATAGTCGATCACGCCGTCTGCGCCGACGCCGTAGGAGATGAAGTGGTAGTTTTTACCGGACATATTCACCGGGGAACCGTGGGTCAAATGACCGCCCTGCGAAAGGTCCATGCCCATGACGGTATCGCCCAGCTCCAGCAGGGCAAAATACACGGCAAGGTTGGCCTGTGCGCCGGAATGGGGCTGGACGTTGGCGTACTTTGCCCCGAACAGCTGGCAGGCGCGCCGGATGGCAATATTCTCCACCTCGTCCACATAGACGCAGCCGCCGTAGTAGCGCTTGCCGGGCAGACCCTCGGCGTACTTATTGGTCAGCACGCTGCCCATGGCTGCCATCACGGCGGGCGAGACGATGTTCTCGCTGGCGATCAGCTCAATGTTCTCGCGCTGACGGGTCAGTTCCCGCTCCATGGCGGCGCCCAGCTCCGGGTCGGCAGCATTGACCATGCCGATGGTGTCCATCATATCCTTGTACATTTTACTTGCCCCTCTCCACAAAATGTTGCAGATTCTCTCAGCGCAGCGCCCGCGCGGCGGGTGTCGCTGTAAGAGTATCATAGCAGAAAGCGGCGGCGGCTTCAATCCTCTTTTCGCCAAAAGGCTTGCTTTTTTTGTCTGAAGTGTTTATTATGTTTGTATAAAAATGCGCTGCCGATTTTGTATATTTTTCAAGTCTCCTCCCCCACAGGTGAAGCGAGGTGTTTTGTATGACCATTGCCGAGGAAAAACAGGCGCAGCGCCGGGCTGGCTGTGCCGCCCGCAAAGCGCTGGATGCACCGCAGCGCGCCGCCGCCAACGCGGCGCTGTGCCGCCGGGTGCTGGAGCTGGACGCCTACCGTGCCGCCCATACCCTTTTGCTCTACGCAGCCTTTGGGGGCGAGGCCGACCTTGCCGCCGTAGCTGCCGAAGCTGCCCGGCAGGGCAAGACGGTGGCGTACCCGGTGTGCGGCGAGGGCTTTACCCTTACCGCTGCCGTGCCGGGCGCGGACGGCTGGGCGGTGGGACAGTACGGCATCCGCACGCCGGTGCCGGAGCGCTCCATCCTTTTGCAGCCGGAGCAGCTGGATCTGGTGCTGGTGCCCTGCACCGCCTTTGACGCAGACTGCCGCCGGGTGGGCATGGGCAAGGGCTACTACGACCGCTACCTGCCCCGCTGCACCCGGGCGGTGAAGATCGGCATTGCATTGGAAGTTCAGCGCGTCCCCCGCGCCGCCGTGGACGCCCACGACCAGCGGCTGGACGCCTTTGTAACAGAGAGGGGTATCTACACATGGAAATGATCGATCTGAGCTGCGCCCAGTTTCTGGCACAGCTTGCCGGCAAAGCGCCCACGCCGGGCGGCGGCGGCACTGCCGCGCTGGCAGGCGCTGCCGGTGTGGCGCTGGGCAACATGGTGGGCTGTCTGACCACCGGCAAAAAGAAGTACGCCGCCGTGGAAGCGGATATTCAGGCACTGAACGCCCGGGCCGAAGCCCTGCGGCGGGAGCTGGAAGCACTGGTACAGGCGGATGCCGATGCCTTTGCGCCGCTGGCTGCCGCCTATGGTCTGCCCAAGGACACCCCGGAACAGGCGGCGCACAAGGCTGCTGTACTGGAAGCCGCACTGGACGGTGCAAGCGCCGTGCCGCTGCAGATCATGGAAAAGTGCGCCGAGGGCATTGCGCTGGCGGGGCAGTACGCCGCCAAGGGCAGCGTGCTGGCGGTATCGGATGCAGGGTGCGCCGCCGTGCTGTGCAAGGCTGCTT
Organism: Clostridiales bacterium; assembly: GCA_963654645.1. Taxonomy (GTDB): domain Bacteria; phylum Bacillota; class Clostridia; order Oscillospirales; family Ruminococcaceae; genus Faecalibacterium. The sequence continues at coordinate 2,341 of CAVKCU010000201.1, forward strand.
TGCAGGCGGCAAGCCTGAACGTGTTCATCAACACCAAGCTGATGGCAGACCGCACCCGCGCCGCCGCGCTGGACGTCCGGGCAGACGCATTGCTGGCAGAGTTTGTGCCCCGGGCAGACGAGATATTCACCGCCGTCAGCGGGAAACTCCGCAACAAATAACATCATAAATGAGGGAAAGTATATGGCAACGATTTTAAAGGGCGCGCCGGTGGTGGCAGCCATGAACGAGCGCAACGCGGCACTCTGCGAGCAGCTGAAAGCCAAGGGCATCACCCCCACGCTGGCTGTGGTGCGTGTGGGCGAGCGGGAGGATGACCTCTCCTACGAGCGGGGCGTGATGACCCGCTGCGGCAAGGTGGGGGTAGCCGTCCGGCAGTTCGTGCTGCCCGCCGACGCCACACAGGAGCAGCTGCTTCAGGTATTGGACGAGGTGAACACCGACGATGGCATCCACGGCTGTCTTTTGTTCCGTCCCCTGCCCAAGCAGTTCGACGACCGTACCGTCCGCGCCGCCCTGCGCCCGGAAAAGGACATCGACGGCATCACGGACGCCTCGCTTGCCGGGGTGTTCACCAACACCGATCTGGGCTATGCTCCCTGCACCGCGCAGGCGTGCATGGAAATTTTGAAGTATTACAACATTCCCCTTTCCGGCAGGCGTGCCGTGGTGGTGGGACGCAGCCTTGTGGTGGGCAAGCCCGCCGCCATGATGCTGGACCGGGAGAACGCCACCGTCACCCTGTGCAACTCCCGCACCCAGAACCTGCCGGAGGTGTGCAAACAGGCGGACATCGTGGTGGTCGCCATGGGCAAGATGGGCGCCGTGGGCGCAGACTGCCTGCGGGCAGGTCAGACCGTCGTGGACGTGGGCATCCATGTGAACGCGGAGGGCAAGCTCTGCGGTGACGTGCAGTTTACCGCCGCAGAGCCGGTGGTGGACGCCATCACCCCCGTGCCCGGCGGCGTGGGCACCGTGACCACCTCGGTGCTGGTAGGCCATGTGGTGCAGGCGGCGGGGAAAAAGGCAGGGGTGTAAACTCCCCCAGTCTGCTCCCGTTGGTCGCAGCCAGCCCCCTCTGGGATGGGGCTCCTGACGCGTCCGCAAACTTTACACTTTAGCCGGAAACATCATCGCTATGCCAAGGGCTCCATCTCCGAGGGAGCTGTCACGGCGTAAGCCGTGACTGAGGGAGTTTTTAAGGAGCGGTTTCTTCCCCAAGGGGACGGCTTTCCGCAGCAGAAACTCCCCCAGTCTGCTCCCGTTGGTCGCAGCCAGCCCCCTCTGGGATGGGGCTCCTGACGCGTCCGCAAACTTTACACTTTAGCCG
>CAVKCU010000202.1:0-3633 GCA_963654645.1 Clostridiales bacterium
AGCATCTTGCTGTAGCTGGGCAGAGGCCAGTAATCCTCGCCGCAGATGGTCTCGGCATCGTCGGCAGCGGCGCGCAGGGCGTCCATCACCGGGAGAACGTTATCGTGGAAGGCAACAGCCTTCTCGCTCTCGGTGGGCAGTGCCTTGGCGGCATTCACGGCATCCTGCAGGGTGTCGATGGCATCGCTCATGGCATCGGCGTCAGAAGAAAGCTTTTCCAAAGTCTTGGTCTCGCTGCGCACGCTGATGTGCTCGCTGACAGCCAGCTTGGAGGCGGCGGTATTGGCAACCTCGCTCATGTAGGCGTTGACGGCGGGCAGCAGCTGCTTGCGCGCCATCTCCAGCATGGTCAGCGCCTCGATGTTGATAATCTTGGAGTAGTGCTCCATCTCGACCTCGTAGCGGCTCTCCATCTCTACCTTGGTCAGCACGCCGAACTCTTCCATCAGGGCGATGTTCTTGGGTGCGACCAGTGCGGGCAAAGCAGCGGGGGTGTTCTTCTTGTTGGGCAGGCCGCGCTTGGCTGCTTCGGCCTCCCACTCGGCGGTGTAGCCGTTGCCGTTGAAGATAACGCGGCGGTGGTCGCGGATGGTGCGCTTGACCAGAGCGATGGCTGCACTGGTAAAGTCCTCAGCGCCCTCCAGCTCGTCGGCGTAGCCCTTCAGCTCCTTGGCAACAGCGGTGTTCAGGATAGTGTTGCAGTCGCTCAGGTTCTCAGCAGAGCCGGGCATACGGAACTCGAACTTGTTGCCGGTGAAGGCGAAGGGGGAGGTACGGTTGCGGTCGGTGGTGTCCTTGCTGAACTTGGGCAGAACGTCCACGCCCAGATCCATCTTCATCTTGACGGGACCGGCATAGGGAGAATCGGATGCGATCGCATCGATGACGGCTTCCAGCTCCTCGCCCACGAAGATAGAGATGATGGCCGGAGGTGCCTCGTTGGCGCCCAGACGGTGATCGTTGCCCGGGGTAGCCACAGAGGTGCGCAGCAGGTCGGCGTACTCATCCACGGCCTTGATAACAGCAGCCAGGAAGATCAGGAACTGCAGGTTCTCCATGGGGGTATCGCCGGGATCCAGCAGGTTCTCGTGGGTGGTGCTCATAGACCAGTTGTTGTGCTTGCCGCTGCCGTTCACGCCTTCAAAGGGCTTCTCGTGCTGCAGGCAGACCAGACCATACTTGGGTGCGATCTTGCGCATCATTTCCATGGTCAGCAGGTTGTGGTCGATAGCTACGTTGGTGGTATCGAAAATGGGAGCAAGCTCGTGCTGGCAGGGAGCCACCTCGTTGTGCTTGGTCTTGGCGGGCACGCCCAGCTTCCACAGCTCCTCGTCCAGCTCCTTCATGAAATCAGACACCTCGGGACGGATAACGCCGAAGTAGTGCTCTTCCAGCTCCTGACCCTTGGCAGAGGGAGCACCGAACAGGGTGCGACCGGTGAGGATCAGATCCTGACGTGCCTCGTAGTCCTCCTTCTTGACCAGGAAGTACTCCTGCTCAGGACCAACGGTGGTGGAGACGTAGTCCACATCCTTGCCGAACAGCTTCAGGATGCGGATAGCCTGACCGGACAGTGCATTCATGGAACGCAGCAGGGGAGTCTTTTTATCCAGAGCCTCGCCGGTGTAGCTGACGAATGCGGTGGGGATGCACAGCACGTCGTCCTTCACAAAAGCGTAGCTGGTGGGGTCCCATGCGGTGTAGCCGCGTGCCTCGCAGGTGGCGCGCAGACCGCCGGAGGGGAAGGAGGAAGCATCGGGCTCGCCGCGTACCAGCTCCTTGCCGGAGAATTCCATAATGGCGGTGCCGTCGCCCACAGGGCTGACAAAGCCATCGTGCTTCTCACTGGTGATGCCGGTCAGGGGCTGGAACCAGTGGGTGTAGTGGGTAGCACCCAGCTCCATAGCCCAGCGCTTCATCACGCTGGCGACAACGTTTGCCACCTCAATATCCAGCGGAGCACCCTTGTGCAGGGTGTTCTTCAGGCTCTTGTAAGTAGCGCTGGGCAGGCGCTCCTTCATAACGTGCTCATTAAAGACCTTGCTGCCGTAGATCTCCATAACATTTGCTGCCATAAATCCTACTCCTTACTTGATCTTACATTTTTCGCCTTGGGTCTGCCGCAATGCAGAAACCCAAAGCTTGCTTACATCTTAACAAAAACGGCGCTGCGAGTCAGGAGGTGACCCACAGCGCCGTTGCTGTCTATGGCTAAGATTATAGTCTTTGCGGGCAAAAAAGGCAATTGACAAAACTGACGATTCTGTACAAACACGATCCCGTATTTTTGGAACAACCGCGATTGGTATGACTTTTTCGCCGGAAAAGTCCCTTTCAGGACGGCCTTTTCCAGCCGGAATGTGCGCGGTGCGCGGCGATTGTCCTTATTACAAAAGCGTCAGATGACCTGAAACAGGAAAAACTTGAGGTAATTCGTCTCCGGTACGCCCCACAGAATGGGGTGATCCGGAGCCTGCTGCTTTACCTCGATCTGCCGCAGCTGCCGGTGAGCGTCCTTGGCGGCAGCGCGCAGCATCTTGATGAACAGCTCCTCGGTGGCAAAGTGGGAGCAGCTGGCAGTGGCAAGATACCCGCCCCGGGGCAGCAGCTTCATGGCGCGGTAGTTGATCTCCTTATAGCCGCGCATGGCATTCTCCACCGTGCGGCGCGCCTTGGTAAAGGCAGGGGGATCCAGAATAATGAAGTCGTAGGGGCTGCCCTCCTTTTCCAGCCGGGGCAGCAGGGCAAAGGTGTCCTCGCAGAGGAAGTCCATGTTGTCGAGGCCGTTGCGGTCGGCGTTGCGCTTTGCCATGGCAATGGCTTCGGCGCTGATGTCGGCAGCGGTCACCCGGGCAGCCCCGCCCTTGGCAGCATTCAGGGCAAAGCTGCCGGTGTGGGTAAAGCAGTCCAGCACGATGTGCCCGGCGGCAAGGCGTGCCACAGCCCGGCGGTTGTATTTCTGGTCAAGGAAAAAGCCGGTCTTTTGACCGTTTTCAAAGTCCACATGGTAATACACGCCGTTTTCGCAGATCTCGGTCTGGGTGGTTTCCGGGTGGCTCTCGCCGGGCAGGGCAAACCAGCCCTTGTTCTGCTCCAGCCCTTCCTTGGCGCGCAGCGCTTCATCGTTGCGCTCATAGATGCCGTCAATGGTCTGCCCGTCTGCCCTCAGTACCTCAGCCAGCAGGGGGAAGAGCACCGGCTTCAGCTTTTCCATGCCCACGCTCAAAGTCTGGGTGACCAGAACATTGTTGAACCGGTCCACCGTCAGCCCGGGGAACTGGTCTGCCTCGCCAAAGATGAAGCGGCAGGCAGAAAGGTCGGCAGGCTCCAGCACAGTCTTGCGGTAAGCCCATGCGTACTCCACCCGGCGGCGCCAGAAGGCGGCGTCAAAGGTGTCGTTGGCATTGCGGGAGATCAGCCGCACCCGGATCTTGCTTTTCAGCGAGAGAAAGCCGGTGCCGAGATAAGCGCCCTTGGGGCTGACCACATCCACCAGTGTGCCGTTTTCCGGCTCAGTGCCGGGTGCTTCCAGAATGTCGTTCTCGTACACCCAGGGGTGCCCGCCCACCAAAAGCCCCTCGGCGTGCTTGTTGACTTTATATACAGGATAAGTGCGTTCGCTTTTCATAAAAT
>CAVKCU010000203.1:0-3608 GCA_963654645.1 Clostridiales bacterium
TTCTTCTTTTTGGCATTGCGGAGGAACACATAAAAAATGCAGCCAATAAACGCCACCACGGGGGCAAAAGTCTTGGGCTGGATCAAGGTCAGCCACAGGCTGTCGCCTGAGATATCCGCCATGCGGATCAACTGACCTGTTACCGTAGTACCAATATTTGCACCCATGATCACGCCTACCGACTGCGTCAGTGTCATGATACCGGAGTTGACCAGACCAACACAAATAACCACCGTACCAGCCGACGACTGGATGACGCCGGTGATCAGTGTGCCGAAGATCACGCCCTTGATGGTAGAGGAGGTAAGCTTTTGCAATACGCCCTGCATCTTGCCGCCTGCCAGTTTTTCCAGTCCGGCGCCCATGATGGACATACCGTACAGGAACAGCGCAACGCCGCCCAGCAGAGAGGTAATGTGTGTGATATCCATAACGATACTCCTAATATGAAACTTCCCTTTTATCCTTTACAGCACACAGCCGCCGGAGCCCTGCACGCGCAACGCTTGCTCTGTTCCGGAAGCCGCTTATTTTTATTATACCATCAAAGGGGGCATCACAACAAGGTTTATTTTACAGGAAAGTTACTTTTTTCACACATTCCGCAACATATTTCCGGGCAGCGAACAAAAAGCATTCAATTATTTTACATACATTTTACATTATATCATCCCGGATGCGGTATGCCGCCGCTTACCCAGCCAGTTCCTCCATCGCCTCACGCACCGTGTCGGCTGAAAACAGGAACACACCACTGCCGGTGTATACCTCCACATGACTTCCCACATAACGCAGCTCAAAATCCTTCATGGTGTTTCCCTCCTGTGTGTCTGTTTTGTTTCCGGGGCTTCCCCGGTGAACACAGTATCGCACAACAAGGATACTATAAAAAGGACTTTCAAATGTTATCTGTGATTTTTTGCGCAAAAATCGGATAATTCTCCCCCCGCAGTCTCTCCCGTGAAAAAGTGGCTCAGAAACGTCCGCAGGCGTTTCTGAGCCACAAATTATAATAATATTTTCCGCTGAAAATGACTAAAGCAAAGCGGAAGCCATTCCAAACCGTCCCGCTGTGCCAGCGTTATTCTGCCGCTTCCGTTACACGGACGGGGTAGCCCGTCCGCACACAGCGCACCGCATAGCGGGCGTTGCCGCCGGAGGTGCAGGTGAACAGGGTCAGATCCCAGCTGTCCGTCTCGGTGGCGGTGGTCATCTCCTCGATCTGGGTGGGCTGCAAAGTCTCCACGCTCTCCACCTCGTAGCTCCAGCGCAGACCGTCCGCATCTGTAAAGTAGACCGGGCTGCCAATCGCCAGCCACTTGATGGGGCTGAAATGCTTTGCGTAGTTGTGACCGCAGAGCACCAGATCATCGGCATAGGTGGTGCCGCTGTACCGCCCGGGGGCGATCTTCAGCCCGGCGTAGCTCCACTGTGCCATCACCGGCAGCTCCAGCCCTGCCGCCGGGATGGAAAGCACCCCAATGTAGTCCTGCCCTTCCACTTCCACGGTGGTCATCTCCTGCGCCGGGTCCAGCACCGGCTGCGGGGCTGCAGTCTCGTTTTCCTGCCGGTGCTCCGTAATGGTCTTTTGCATGGTCTGCTCCAGCTCGCCCAATACTTCCTGCGAAGCCTTTTCTGCCCGGGCGGCATCCCACCGGTTGTAGCCAAGCAGCCCAGCGGCACTCAAGATCAGCACCGCACCCAGCACCATGCACAGCCTGCCGATTTTCCGTTTCATTGCATTCCATCCTTCATATATAATAGTATCATCTGCTTCAGTATACCATTCCCCGCTCCAGTTTACAACCATTCCTGCGGGCGATTTTTATCGGGCAGCAGCGCACAGACCAGCCGCACCATCTGCCCAGTCAGGGGCAGCCACACCAGCGCACACAGTACGTTGAACAGGGTGTGCGCGTTGGCGATCTGCCGGGCGATCACGGTGCACTCTGCCCCTGTGGGCGAGCACAACCGCACCAGCGCCGCAAAGGGCTGCAGCAGTGCGCAGCACACCGCCGCGCCGCTCAGGTTAAAGATGGCGTGGGCCGCCGCCACCCGCTTGGCGTCTCTTCCCTGCCCGATGGCGGCAAACACCGCCGTGATGGTGGTGCCGATGTTATCCCCCAGCAGAATGGGAATGGCAGCGGTCAGATCCAGCAGACTGTGTACGCCGTCTGCCCCGGGCTGCGCCGCCATGCTTTGCAGCAGCGCCACCGTGGCAGAGCTGCTCTGCACCGTCAGGGTCATGCAGACGCCCGCCAGCAGGCCATGCAGGGGGCTTTGCTGCACCCGGGCAAGCTCCAGCCGGAGCAGCGGGCTTTGCAGCAGCGGCTCCATGGCGCTGCGCATCACCGTAACACCCTCAAACAGCAGCCCAAAGCCGAACACTGCCTCACCCATGCAGCGGCCCCGCCAGCCCTTGCAAGCCAGACAGAGCAGCACCCCGCAAAACAGCAGCAGATACCGCCAGCTTTCCACCTGAAACGCCAGCAGCTGCGCCGTGACCGTGGTGCCGATATTCGCCCCAAACACCACCGGAACCGCCTGCCGCAGCTGCAACAGCCCCGCCGCCAGAAAGGCAATGACCATGACCGTGACCGCCGAGCTGCTTTGCAGCACCGCCGTGACCACCGCACCGGTCAGCAGCCCTGCCGCCGGGTTTGCGGTGCACCGCGCCAGCAGGCTGCGCAGCCTCCTGCCCGCCCCCTGCTGCACCGCCCGGCACAGGCTGTCCGTCCCGTACAAAAACAACGCCAAGCCGCCGAATACTTGCAGCAGCACTTGTGTTCCCTGCTCCATCCGCACCCTCCGTTTCTGCCTGTCCTTTATTTCTATGCAGCGAAAGCCGTTTTGCGCCCTGACAAAGCTCACAAATTTTTTGTGAATTTTTGTTTAACATTTCCCTACTCCCTTGCAATCCGGCTGCAAAAGGGATATGCTTATCAGGCGTTAATATTTAACAGTTGTTAAGTATTTAAAAATGCAAACGAGGAGGGACTGTTGTGTCCGAGCCAAGCACCCCCAGCTTTCAGGGGATGTGCCACTATATCGGGCAGCTGAGCAAGGCATCCAAGGCCGGGATGCGGGCGGCGTTGGCTGATTGCCCCAAATGCCACTTTAATCTGCTGGAAGGTCTGCTGCATTCCATCAACTGCCACGGAAAAGACGGTGCCATCTATGTTTCCGACCTTGCCCGGGAGATCCACCAGCCGCTGCCGGCGGTCTCGCGCGGGCTGCGGCTCATGGAGCAGGACGGCACCGTGGTACGGGAACCGGACCCCGCCGACCGCCGCAAAACGCTGGTGCGCATTACCCCCAAAGGATACGAGCTGTGCCATCAGTGTGAGCAGGCTCTGCGCGACTACTTTGCCAGCGTGCTGGCACGGTTAGAACCGGAGCAGGTAGCCCAGATGGACGCGCTGCGCGGCGCGCTGATGGATGCCATTCTTGCGGAAAATGCCGCGCGCAACATTGACCCGAAGGGAGAAACGAACCATGACAAAGATCTTTAAGCAGCTGGCCCGGCACTGGGCGGTCTGCCTTGTGGTGTTCGCGCTGCTGTTCGTGCAGGCGTACTGCGACCTTGCCCTGCCGGACTACACCAGCAA
>CAVKCU010000204.1:0-3602 GCA_963654645.1 Clostridiales bacterium
TAGCCCACAGAGTTGCGCACCTGCTCGAAGGCGCGGCCGGCTGCGAACATGGCAAAGCTGGAAACAAAAGGCACATAGCCCATGGCTGCCAGACCAGCAGCCACGCCTACCATGTTGCCCTCGGCGATGCCGCAGTCAAAGTGACGGTCCGGGTATGCCTTCTGGAACATGCCGGTCTTGGTAGCGGCTGCCAGATCGGCGTCCAACACCACCAGATCATCATGGCCTTCCGCTGCCAGCTCCTTCAGGGTGTTGCCGTAGCTGTCGCGGGTCGCGATCTTTTTCACGTCTGCCATCTCAGTTCTCCTCCTGTTCCAGCGCGGCATAGGCGGCGTTCAGCTCGTTCATAGCCACCTGATACTCTTCATCGTTGGGGCCCTTGCCGTGCCATGCAACGGAATTGGTCATATAGGAAACGCCGGTGCCCTTGACCGTATCCAGAATGATGCAGGTGGGCTTTTCGGTCTCGGCGTGGAAGGCCTGCACGGCGCTCTCGATCTGGTCAAAATCGTGACCGTTGATGGTGACCACGTTAAAGTTGAAGGCGCGCAGCTTATCTTCCAGCGGGGCGCTGTTCATGACCGTCTCGGTGGTGCCGTCGATCTGCAGATGGTTGCGGTCCAGCATCACGCACAGGTTAGAAAGGCCGTAGTGGGCGGCAAACATAAACGCCTCCCAGCATTCGCCCTCTTCCACCTCGCCGTCGCCCAGAATGGCGTAAACGTTCACGGCAGAGCCGGCGTGCTTTGCGCCCAGCGCCATGCCGCAGGCGGCAGAGATGCCCTGACCCAGACTGCCGGTGGACATATCCACGCCGGGCACACTGTTCATGTTGGGGTGGCCCTGCAGGCGGCTGCCGATCTTGCGCAGGGTCTTGAGCTCTTCCACCGGGAAGAAGCCCCGCTCTGCCAGCGCTGCATACAGCGCCGGGGCGGCATGACCTTTGGACAGCACCAGACGGTCACGATCCGCCATCTTGGGCTGGGCAGGGTCTACGTTCAGTTCCTTAAAGTACAGATAAGACAGCACGTCTGCGATACTCAGACTGCCGCCCGGATGACCACAGCCTGCACTGTGGGTCCCTTCGATCACGCCCATGCGGATGTGGCAGGCGTGCTTTTTCAGGGTAAGTTTTTCAGCATTTGTCATGATGGTCCTCCCGTATGAACCTCAGAATTCATGCGTTCAAAAAAGCCTCTCGTCAGCGCCCCGGCGTCAAGACTGCCGCAGCGCGCTTTTTTTCAATTTTATATTATCTATTCTATGCAAAAAGGTCAAGCTTCTTCCGGCAAAATGTACAGCCCCGGGGAAATTTTTTTGTGAAAAGACCGATTTTTGTCTATTTTGCAGACATCCCGCCCCGCTTGACAGGGGCAAAATGGTTTGTTATACTTTTGACCATCGTTCCGGCAGGAAGCCGGACACGGGCGGGCAGCAGCCTGCCGCTTTCCCCCGCAAGCAATATTTTTTTGAAACAGACGCCACGAAGGGGTCTGCCTTTGGCATGGAATGCCAGGGCAGGCCCCTTTTTATTTTGCGGCTGAAAAAAGGAGGAACCCTTATGAAAACCAAAAACACTCAAACCGTGCGGCAGCTGGTGCTGGCAGCCCTGTTTTTAGCGCTGGCGTTTGTGCTGCCCCTGCTCACCGGTCAGGTGCCCAAGGTGGGCAATATGCTCTGCCCGATGCACTTCCCGGTGCTGCTGTGCGGCTTTGTGCTGGGCGGTCCGTGGGGGCTGGCTGTGGGCTTTGCCGCCCCGCTGCTGCGCTCGGTGCTGTTCGGCATGCCGCCCATGTTCCCGGTAGCCATCTCCATGGCGTTTGAGCTGGCTACCTACGGGCTGGTATCCGGGCTGCTGTGGCGCAAAGCAAAGCGCAGCCTGCCCGCACTCTACGCTGTGCTGCTGACCGCCATGGTGTCCGGACGCATCGTATGGGGCATCGTGCGCTTTGTGCTGGCTGGGCTGACCGGCGGCAGCTTCCCCTTCAGCGCGTTTTTGTCCGGGGCGCTGTTCACCGCCGTGCCGGGCATCGTGGCACAGCTGGTGCTCATCCCGCTGCTGCTCACCGCCCTGCAGAAGGCCGGCTTTGCGGACTGACCCCCTGCGCGCACCCTTTGTGCAAAAGAACGATACTTCAACCGGTTTTTAAGGCACTTTTTCCAAAAGAGACGGAAAACCGGAAAAATTGTGCCGTTTTGTGGCTTTCCGTCGGCAAATGTGATAAACTTGAACCAGATGCGGGCGTGTGCCGCTGTGCACAGCCCACAAAGAGTAAATGAAGAAGAGAGGTCGTTTATCGTGAAGATCATTCGTACAAAGGACTACGCTGATATGTCCCGCAAGGCAGCAAACATCATTTCTGCGCAGGTCATCATGAAGCCCGACTGTGTGCTGGGTCTGGCTACCGGCGGCACCCCCGTTGGCACCTATGAGAAGCTGGTGGAGCGCTACAACGAGGGAGATCTGGATTTTTCTGAGGTCACCTCCGTCAATCTGGACGAGTACCGCGGTCTGCCCAAGGAGCACCCGGAAAGCTACTGGAGCTTTATGCACCGCAACCTGTTCGACCATGTGAACATCGACCCCGCCCGCACCAACCTGCCGGACGGCACCAATCTGGATGCCGAGGCAGAGTGCAAGCGCTATGACGAAGTCATCCGCAGCGTGGGCGGCGTGGATCTGCAGCTGCTGGGCATCGGTCATGACGGTCACATCGGCTTCAACGAGCCCCACGATGCCTTTGATCTGGGCACCCACTGCGTGGATCTGGCCCAGGAGACCATCGAGGCCAACAAGCGCTTCTTTGACGGCAACGTGGATCTGGTGCCCAAGCAGGCTTACACCATGGGCATCCGCACCATCATGCAGGCACGCAAGGTGCTGATGGTGGTCAACGGCGCAGGCAAGGCCGAGATCGTCAAGAAGGCTTTCTTCGGCCCCGTCACCCCCGAGGTGCCCGCAAGCATCCTGCAGCTGCACCCGGACTTCATTCTGGTGGGCGATGAAGAGGCTCTGAGCCTGATCTGATCGTTTTTATTAAATCTCGGGGCACCGGAACACCTGCGGGCGTTCCGGTGTTCCTTTTTGCGGGGGAGCGGCTGAGAACTTACCCCTTCCGCCATCGCCTGCGGCGATGCCACCTTCCCCAAGGGGACGGCTTTTTGTGGTAACGGCAAACCTTGCGGCATCGCCCAAAGGCGCCCCCTTGGGGGAGCTGCCGAACGCAGTGAGGCTGAAGGGGTAATTTTGCTGCCCTTCTCTTTACATTCCGCCGAAAAAGCGGTATTCTTTGTCCAGAACATACACACTGCCCGGGAGGAGACCATGGATATCCGCCAGCTGCACTACTTTTTGACCCTGTGCGAAGAAATGAATTATACCCGCGCCGCACAGCGGCTGTTCCTGTCGCGGCAGGCACTGCGCCAGAGCATCTCTGCGCTGGAAGCCGAGATGTGCGGACCGCTGTTTATCAGCGCCCACCACAAGCTTGCGCTCACCGACCGGGGCATGAGCTTACAGCGCCACGCCGCCCCGGTGGTGGAGCAGTTCCAGCAGATGCAGGCCGCCCTGCGGGCCGAGATCCAGTCGGCCCAGCCGGTGC
>CAVKCU010000205.1:0-3572 GCA_963654645.1 Clostridiales bacterium
TTGACCGGATGCCTGAGATCGTGGACAACGTGATCCCCTACATCGGCGGCGAGGAAGAAAAGAGCGAGCGTGAGCCGCTGAAGCTGTGGGGTCACATCGAGGGCGACCAGATCGTCAATGCTGAGAAGCCGGTCATCACCGCACAGTGCTTCCGTGTACCTGTCTCTGACGGTCACACCGCAGCCGTGTTCGTAAGCTTTGACAAAAAGCCTACCAAGGAGCAGATGCTGGAAGCCTGGGCGAAATTCCGCGGTCCTGCACAGGAGCTGGAGCTGCCCAGCGCACCCAAGCAGTTCCTGCACTATTTTACCGAGCCGGATCGTCCGCAGCCCAAGCTGGACCGCAACACCGAGAATGGCATGGCTGTGTGCATCGGTCGCCTGCGGGAGGATACCCTGTTTGACTACAAGTTTGCCTGCATGAGCCACAACACCCTGCGCGGTGCTGCCGGCGGTGCTGTGCTGCTGGCTGAGCTGCTGGCAGCCAAGGGCTATTTTGACTGAGTATATTTTTTGCGTGAGAACGCAATCAAAGGAGTTTTTGCTATGAAGAATCCTGTCTTTACCGGCGCGGGTGTTGCCATTATCACCCCGATGTACGAGGACGGAAGCATCAACTTTGACGAGCTGGGCCGCATTATCGAGGATCAGATTGCCCGCCACACCGATGCAATCATCATCTGCGGCACCACCGGCGAGTGCTCCACCATGACCGATGAGGAGCAACTTGCCGCCATCAAATTCACCGTGGATACGGTCAATCACCGCGTACCGGTCATTGCCGGTGCCGGTTCGAATGACACCGACCACGGCTGCGCACTGGCAGCAAAGTCTGCTGCCTGCGGTGCCGACGCCCTGCTGATGGTCACCCCCTACTACAACAAGACCTCGCAAGCCGGTCTGGTAGCGCACTTTACCGCCATGGCTGAGGCTGGCGGCATTCCGGTCATCCTGTATAATGTGCCCTCCCGCACGGGTCTGAACATTGCACCCGAGACCGCTTTGGAGCTGAGCAAGCACCCGCTCATCAACGGCATCAAGGAGGCATCCGGCAACATTTCTCAGGTAGCCAAGGTGGCTGCACTGTGCGGTGATGCGCTGAATATCTACTCCGGCAACGACGATCAGGTAGTTCCCCTGCTGGCACTGGGCGGCAAGGGCGTTATCAGCGTGGTGTCCAATGTTGCGCCGGAGCTGGTGCATAACTGCTGTCAGGCTTTCTTTGACAGAGATACTGCCAAGGCCTGCGCTTTGCAGCTGGAGATGCTGCCGCTGGAGGAGGCTCTGTTCTGCGAGGTGAACCCCATTCCGGTCAAGTACGCCATGAATGTGCTGGGCTGGAATGCAGGCGAATGCCGTCTGCCGCTGGTAGAGCCCAGTGATGCTCACAAGGCAAAGATCGAGCAGGCTCTGCAGGCTGCAGGTCTGATCAAGGAATAAACAACAGCGTACAGAATGCCCGGGAATCTTCAGCTTCCGGGCATTCTGCCATATTATAGAAACGAGGAAATAACAATGACAGAGATCGTGATTCAAGGCATTGGCGGTCGCATGGGCCATGTGCTGTGCGATATGATCGCACAGCGGGACGATTGCCGTGTGGTGGCTGGTATCGATATGAAGGACGGCGAACAGAACGGCATTCCGGTCTACGACAGTCTGGAAAAGCTGAACGGCAAGGGCGATGTGATCATCGACTTCAGCTCCCCTGCTGCGGTGGAAAAGGCACTGCCCTACTGCCAGACCCACAAGCTGCCCATCGTGGTGTGCACCACCGGCCTTTCGGAGGAACTGCAGCTGAAGGTAGTACAGCTGTCCCGCAGCGTTCCGGTGTTCAAGAGCGCCAATATGTCCATGGGCATCAACGTGCTGGCGGAGCTGTGCAAGCGTGCCTCTGCTGTGCTGGGCATCAACTATGATATCGAGATCGTGGAGCAGCATCACCACAACAAGCTGGATGCCCCCAGCGGAACGGCGCTGATGCTGGCAGACGCCATCAACGAGGAGAATGACGGCGCGTACCATTATGTGTACGACCGCTCCTCCGTGCGCCAGAAGCGCGACCCGAAGGAAATCGGCATCAGCGCTGTGCGCGGCGGCAGCATCGTGGGCGACCACGAGGTGCTGTTCTGCGGCCCGGACGAGGTGATCACCCTGCGGCACACCGCCTACTCCCGCAGCATCTTTGCCAACGGCGCAGTGAATGCTGCGGTCTATCTGGCAAAAAAGGAGCCGGGTCTGTACGATATGGGCGATCTGATCGCAGCGCTCTAAAAACAAACTGTCCCGGCCTGTACCGGGAGAAGAGGTGAACGATGAAGCAGGAGCCTATAAAGCGGCGGCGTCCGGCTGCCCGTAAGCGCGACCGAAAGCAGACGCTCCGGGCGGTGGTGCTGTCGGTTTTGGCTGTGAGCGTGATCGCACTTTGTCTGGGGCTCTGGGCAAGGCTGCCGGGAGAAGATGTACCGGTGGGCGGCATCGAGCCGCCGGAGGATACGTCGCCCCCCGCTTCATCCGTTGCGACCCCAGAACCGGAGCCCGAACCGCAGCCAGTGGTGGAAACGATTCGGTTTTCTGCAACAGGAGATAATCTGATCCACTCGCCTATTTATAATCAGGCCGCCCGCCGGGCAGACGAAACCGGAAAATACAGCTTTGATTATTGCTATGAGCACATCGCTCCCTTCTATTCTGAGCAGGACGTGAATTGGATCAATCAGGAGACCCTTTGCAGCGACACCCTTGCACCGTCCACCTACCCCAGTTTTTCCACCCCCGGCGACTGTGCGCGGGCACTGTACCGCGCCGGGGTGCGGGTGTTCAGTCTTTCCAATAACCACACCTACGATAAGGGTGCATCCGGCATTGCAGCCACACTGCAATTCTGGGAGTCCATGCCGGAGGATGTGGTCACCACCGGTCTGTGGCGCGGCGAAGAGGACTACGACTGCATCCCGCTGCAGACCGTCAACGGTGTCACCATTGCCTATCTCTCCTACACCGAGCACACCAACGGCATCCGCCAGAACAAGAATATGACGGCCAATATCATCTACACCAGCCAGACCGATGTGATCGAGCGGCAGGTGCGACTGGCGCGCCAGCAGGCAGATTTTGTGGTGGTGGGGGTACACTGGGGCGTAGAGGACAGCCACGCCGTCGTGGACAGCCAGCGCACGCTGGCACAGCAGTTGGCAGACTGGGGTGCGGATGTCATCGTGGGCACTCACCCTCATGTGCTGCAGGACGCCCAGTGGCTGACCGCAGCAGACGGACGGCGAAGCTTTGTTGCCTACTCGCTTGGCAATTTTCTCAGCACTCAGAGCCGCCCGGATCAGCTGGTTGGCGCGATCCTGACCTTGCAGCTGCGAAAGACCACCCAGCCGAACGGCTCTGTACAGTGTGAAGTGCTTACACCGCAGCTGCACCCCACCGTGACCCATTACGATGCTGGAAAATCCAACGTACGCACCTATTTTTTAAGCGATTATACGCAGGAATTGGCAGCAGCGCATGGCGTGCGGGCAAATTATTCTGATTTCAGCCTTGACAGGATACAAAAAATCGCGCAAA
>CAVKCU010000206.1:0-3544 GCA_963654645.1 Clostridiales bacterium
CGCAGAGCAACGCGGAGCGCATTTAAAATCGTCTCTCTCACGTATTTCTGCCCACCCGCATAGGATGGCGCACAGCGGAAAAGGGGAGATGACGGCATGAGGCAGACAAAGCGGTTTGCGGTGGTGGGCAGCGATGCCCGGCAGGCGGCGGCAGGGCGTGCACTGGCGCGGGCAGGGTATACGGTGGGGGGCGTGCAGCAGCTGCCGCAGGCAGACTGCATCCTGCTGCCGCTCCCGCTGGAACAGGTTGATCTGCCGCTGGCGCAGCTGCTGGGCGCGGCAAAACCCGGGGCGCTGGCGCTGGGCGGCAAGGTGACGGACGGCGCAATGTCCATTGCCCGGGCGGCGGGGGTGGAGCTGGTGGACTACTTTGCCCGCCCGGAGCTGACCGTGTATAACGCCATCCCCACCGCCGAGGGCTGTATCGGCATTTTGCTGGAACGGCGCAGCCGTACCCTGTGGGGCGCGGCGGTGCTGGTGCTGGGCTTTGGTCCGGTGGGGCGGGCGCTGGCGGTGCGTCTGGCGGCGCTGGGGGCGCAGGTGACCGTGGCGGCACGCCGCCCGGTGCAGCGGGCGATGGCAGAGGAGCTGGGTCTGCGGGCAGTGCCGCTGACAGAGCTTGCCGCGGAAGCTGCTGCCTTTGATACGGTGGTGAACACCATCCCTGCGCCGGTGCTGACGGCACAGGTGCTGGCGGCGCTGCCGAAGGGGTGTCTGATCATAGATCTGGCTTCCAAGCCCGGCGGCACAGACTTTGCCGCCGCCCGGCGGCTGGGGCACACGGCGCTGCACGCGCTGAGTCTGCCGACGGTCTGGGCACCGGAAACGGCAGGGGAGGCGCTGGCGCGCACGGTGCAAGCTATTTTGCAGGAGCGGGAGGGAACGGTATGACCACAGAGAAAAAAGGCTGTCTTGCCTTTGCGGTGTGCGGCAGCTTTTGCACGCTGGAGGACGCCTTGGGCGCGGCGCAGGCGCTGACGGCACAGGGCTGGACGCTGCTGCCCATTATGAGCTTTGCCGCGCAGCAGGATACCCGGTTCGGCACCGGAGAAGGCTGGCGGCAGCGGCTGCAGGCGGTTACCGGGCAGCCGGTGCTGGACACCCTGCAGGCGGTGGAGCCGCTGGGTCCCCGGCGGCTGGCGCAGGCGCTGGTGGTCGCGCCCTGCACCGGCGCAACGCTGGCGCGTCTGGCGGCGGGGCTTTCGGATACGCCGGTGACCCTTGCTGCCAAAAGCCTGCTGCGGGTGGGCAGCCCGGTGGTGCTGGCGGTCTCTACTAACGACGGTCTTGGCGCTTCCGGCGAAAACATGGCGCGGCTGTGCCAGCGCAAGCACTATTACTTTGTGCCCTACGGGCAGGATGACCCCTTTGCCAAGCCCCAGAGCCTGAAGGCTGACCTTGCCCTGCTGCCCGCCGCTGTGGACGCTGCTTTGCGGGGCGAGCAGCTGCAGCCGGTGCTGCTGGGGCAAAGGAATGCGTAAATCTCTTTTCAGCGGGGAGAAAATGTGGTATACTCCAAATGATGCCTTGCCGGCATAAAACTGATAAGCGGAGAATACCAGATGAAAAAATTTACCGCAGCACTGTGCACTGTGCTGCTTTTGATAGGCGCTGTGCTGGTGCCCGGCGCGGCTGCAGCCGGTCCGGCGCTGGCAAATACCCGGGCATACTGCATCATGGATGCAGACACCGGCCTTGTGCTGGCGCAGCAGAATATGGATGAGGAGCTGCACCCGGCCTCCATTACCAAGGTGATGACCCTTGGCCTTGCCTGCGAAAAGGCGCAGGGGGAATGGGATGACGTAAAGCTGACCGTGAGCCACGAGGATGTCTACTCGCTGGCGGGCACGGATTCCAGTCACATCGCCCTGCGGGAAGGGGAAGAAGTTCCCTTGGTGGATGCGCTGTACGCCACCCAGATGGCAAGCGCCAACGACGGCGCCAACCTGCTGGCGGAATATTTCGGCGGCGGCACCATCGCGGATGGCGTGGCAGCCATGAATGCGCAGGTGGAGGAGCTGGGGCTTGCCCACACCCACTTTTCCAACCCCCACGGCATCAGCGATGAGGATCACTACACCAGCTGCTACGATATGGCGCAGATCCTGCGCTGGGCGCTGCAGCAGCCGGGGTTTGAGGATGTGTTCACCCGCAACAAGATGTACACCATGCAGTCCACCAACATCCAGCCGGTGATCCGTTACTTCTCCCAGCAGGATAAGATCCGCATCGGCTCCAGCCGCTACCACATCGGCAGTGTGCTGGGCTCTAAGCTGGGCTACACCAACACCGCCCGGTACAGCTATGTCTGTCTGGCGGAGCAGGACGGGGTGCGGCTGATCTGCGTGACCATGCAAAGCCAGCTGAGCACCGATAAATATAATGATGTGCGCACCCTGCTGGACTACGCCTTTGCTACCTACAAAAACTACACCCAGCTGCCCGGCGGCAGCGTTACCGCACAGCTGGCAGTGGCGGGCGGCGGGCAGAGCCTTGGCACGGTCACGGTGGCCGACCCCGGGGTGAAGCTGCTGCTGGCCGAGGGCTTATCCGCGCAGGATGTGACCGTGGATCTGGAGCTGCCGGAGCAGTATCTGCTGGGCGCAGAGCCTGCCGTGTATGCGGTATACACCCTGAACGGCGGCGCAAAGCAGGAGAGCACCAGTGTGCGGGTAAAGGCGGAGATCACGGGTCTTGCCGAGCTGCTGGAGCAGAGCACCGGCAAAAAGCTGGAAACTGCCAAGGACGTGGAGCCGGGCAGCAGCGCATGGCTGCTGGCGGCTATCTCGGTGGGCTGCACGGTGGGTGCGGCAGTGGTCACGGTGCTGGTGCTGCGGCTGCACGCCCGCCTGAAAAAGCGCCGCAAAACGGCAAAGCACCATAACAAAGCGTAAAAGCCTGTTTTAAACCAGACTTTTCCAGATAAAGAAGAAGCTTTCAGAAAAAAGAGAGGTAAAATATCATGGGCAAGTTTATTTTTACGCAGACCGAGATCCCCGGCGTGGTGGTCATTGAGCCGCAGGTGTTCGGCGACGACCGCGGCTATTTTATGGAGACCTACCAGAAGGATCAGTTCGCCGAGGCCGGCATCGACAAGGAATTCGTGCAGGACAACCAGAGCCGCTCCACCCGGGGCGTGCTGCGCGGGCTGCACTTCCAGAAGAACCACACCCAGGGCAAGCTGGTGCGCGTGACCAAGGGCGAGGTGTATGACGTAGCCGTGGACTGCCGCCCCCACAGCGCTACCTTTGGCAAGTGGGTGGGCGTGACCCTCTCCGAGGACAACAAGAAGATGTTCTATATCCCGGAGGGCTTTGCCCACGGTTTTCTGGTGCTGAGCGATGTGGCAGAGTTCTGCTACAAGTGCACCGATGTCTACGACCCCACCAGCGAGGGCGGCATCCCCTACGACGACCCCACCGTCAACGTGCAGTGGCCGGACTGCGGCTGCGAGCACAAGACCAGCGCAAAGGACAAGCTGCACGAGCCCTTTGCCGCCCAGAAGTTCGAATATTTTGAAAAGTGGTGATCGCCCGTGGCAAAA
>CAVKCU010000207.1:0-3538 GCA_963654645.1 Clostridiales bacterium
CCCAGTGCGATCAGTGCATAGATGCTGCCAAGGGACAAGCCGTTGATCAGCTGGCTAAAGAACACTGTCATGGTTGGATACTTCCTTTCTTTGCGGCGTTTACGCTTTTTGATATAAAAAACGGAGAACGCCTGACCAGAAAAAAACTGTTCCGGCGTTCTCCAAAAGATCATGGTTCTTGCTCTGTGCGGGCGGCTCCATCACCGGTGGATGGAACAGCGCGGATCAGAACATTTCCTTCAGTACGGGGGTAGCACCGTCAAAGCACAGGATAGCGGTCTGCTTGACGGGGTTGTGGTGCTCGTCGAAGGTAAAGGTGCCGGTGATGCCCTCGATGGTGCCGCCGGCAATGGCGTCGATAACGGCCTGCTTGTACTCGTCAGAGCCAGCCTCGAGGCCCTGCTCCTCGGCAGCCTTGATGCCGTACACAACGGTCATGGCAGCATCGTAGCCCAGAGGTGCAAAGCCGTTGGGGTACTCCTCGCCGTACTCAGCCTTGTAGGCGTTCTCAAAGTCGGGGTTGGAGCCCTTTGCGTAGTTTGCGCAGAAGTAAGCGTCCTTCAGCTGGTCTGCGGTAGCGTAGCCCTCCAGACCATCCCAGCCGTCGCCGCCCAGGAAGGGAACGGTCAGGCCAACGCTCTCAGCCTGTGCCAAGATCTGACCCACATCCTGATAGTAGTTGGGGCAGAACACCACCTCGGGACCCTTGCCCAGAATGGTGGTCAGCTGGGTCTTGAAGTCCACATCGCCCTCGGAGTAGCTCTCCTGATCGACGACGGTGCCGCCCAGACTCTCGAACTCGGTCACGAAGTTCTCAGCCAGACCCTCGTTATAGTCGGCGCCCTTCTGGAAGATGACAGCTGCCTTGGTGTAGCCCAGCTTCTGGTAAGCGTAGTCAGCCATCTTGATGCCCTGGAACGGGTCGGTGAAGGTTGCGCGGAACACGTTGGCGTTCACGGTGTCGGTCTCGGCATCGTAGGTGACAGCCTCGGCAGTAGCAGAAGCGGTGACCATGGGCATATTGTAGTCGGCGCTCTCAGCGGCAACAGCCAGCGTCGGGGTGGTGGTAACATCGCCCACCAGAGCGGTGATGCCCTGATCGCACATCTTGGTAAAGCAGGTAACGGCCTGGGTAGCATCGCCCTGCTCGTCCATGGTGATGATCTCCAGCTGCTTGCCGTTGACACCGCCATCGGCATTCACCTGCTTCAGGTACAGGCTTGCACCGTTGATAACAGCCAGACCGTAAACGGAAACATCGCCGGTCATGGGGCCCAGAACGCCCACCTTGATGGTGCTGCCGGAAGCAGCAGCGGAACCGGCGGTAGAACCGGCAGCAGAAGAAGCGGCAGTGCTTGCGGAAGAACCGCCGCAGGCAGTCAGAGCGCTTGCTGCGGCAACAACACCGGCAGCAGCCATGAACTGACGACGAGTGATCATCTTTTTCATAAAAATCTCCTCCTTCGGAGTGTTTTATAAGATAAATTGATAAAAACGGAAGCAAGGCCCTTCCCCTCTAAAGCGGCCTTGCTCCTGTCCTTGTCTGTTATTATAGCTATCTGGGTCCAAATCCGCAATTCACAAACCGTCCATACTTTTGGGCGCATTTTCTCGGCTTTGTTGATACTTTATACAAAAATTAAAGTGCGATTTTGTGCACTATTTCAAATTGTTCATTTTGTTTATTTGTGACATGAAACGGATTCACAAGTTGCAAAAAGGTTACAGCATTTCCATCTCGGCGTCGGCGGCAAATTCCGCCTCGGCGCGGGTCTCGGCAGCCAGCCCCTCCGCCTCGGCAGCAGCCAACGGCTGTGCCAGCGCCTTGCGGATGGCGGTAGCGTAGAACACCATGGAAAGCGCCGTGCCGATGCACCAGCCCACAGGCCATGCCATCCAGATGCCGGTGGAGCCCAGCGCGGTGGCGCTGAGTACGGCGGCAATGCCCACGCGCAGGATCAGGTCGGTGAAGGTGGCGATCATGAACCGCACCATCAGGCCGCAGCCGCGCAGGATGCCGTCTGCCACCAGCTTGACCGACACCACAAAGTAGAAGGGAGAGAGGATGCGCAAAAACAGCATACCGGTGTCAATGGCGGGGCCCTGCGGGTCGTTCATGAACAGCAGCAGCAAAAAGCGGCCAAAGAAGAAGTACAGCACCACCAGCGGCACGCACAGCAGCCACACCAGATTGCGGCCTGCGCCAAAGCCCTCCTTGACGCGGTCCATCTTGCCTGCACCCATGTTCTGGGAGGTGTAGTTGGAGATGCCGTTGCCCAGGGTGGTGAAGGAGGTGATGACCATGTTGTTCAGCTTGACGGCGGCAGAGTAGCCTGCAATGACGCTGGCACCAAAGGTGTTGATGACGCTTTGCAGGATGATGTTGCCCACCGAGACAAAGCTCTGCTGCAGGATGCTGGGCACAGCCACCACGGCTACCTTACCCAGTATATTCCAAGAGAACAGCTGCACAGGACCCTCGGTGCGGATGGCGCGGATGCGGCGGAACACCACCACCATGGCAAGCACGCAGCTGACACCCTGACACAGGAAGGTAGCCCATGCCACACCGGCAATGCCCATCTTGAAACCGGCTACGAACAGGATGTCCACGCCGATGTTGGACAAAGACGAGACCGCAAGGAAGTAGAAGGGGGTCTTGCTGTCGCCAAGGGCAGAGAAGATGCCGGTGGCAATGTTATAGAAGAACATGAAGGGCAGACCCAGAACGTAGATGTCCAGATACAACGCGGAATCCGCAAGGATCTCCTCCGGGGTGTTGATGAGCTCCAGCAGGGCGTCGCAGCCCAGCAGACCAATGCCCATCAGCACTGCGCACAGCACGGCAGAGCCGATGAGGGAGGTGTAGACCGAGGTCTTCATCTCACCGTATTCCTTTGCGCCGAAGTAGCGGGACACGATGACCGAGCAGCCGATGTTGCAGCCAAACGCAAAGGCGATGAAGATCAGGGTGATCTCGTAGCTGTTGCCCACCGCAGCCAGCGCGTTCTCACCGATGAACTTGCCCGCCACCAGACTGTCGGCGATGTTGTACAGCTGCTGGAAAATGATGCTGCCGAACATGGGCAGACAGAATTGCCACAATACCTGTGACGGCTTGCCCACCGTCAGATCCTTATTCATTGCAAAAATCCTCCTCAGTAACGATGATAAATGGGAATACAGCGTAAAAGCCGCACCCCAGTATAGAACTGAAACGCCAAAAAGTAAAGAAAAATTTTGGCATATCTGCCATATAAAAAACACATGGTAAGTATAAACGTATCCCCGCTGCCGCAAAGGGGCAGACTGTAAACGGGCTTTTCCACGGCAGTTTATATCCCGGTTGAAAATTTAGGGCTGCAAACATCTGCACCGGCTCTTGCGCCGGGGCGCAAAGCGTGGTAGGATATTAACGGTTAGTTATATATAACTACCTAAAGGGACAGTTCCCCGTCTGCCCGCCCGGACAGGATGGGAGAAAAAATGATATTCAGGAGGGTTTCAAGATGAATTATCTGGAAATTGAATCTGTTGT
>CAVKCU010000208.1:0-3529 GCA_963654645.1 Clostridiales bacterium
CCTCGCCGATCAGGTTCAGCTCCGAGCAGGAAATAACAGCGCCGGTCTCATCCACAACGCCGACCACCCGATTGATCGCGTCCTTCATCTGGTAGATCACGCTTTGAAATACTCTATTGGCCATAAATGGATACCCCTTTTCCTCGTTTGTGCAAGCCGCGGCGGCATGGGTTGTGATTTTAAACAATTTAGCCGCATTACAATCTATATTTTACACAAAAGAATTTACTTTTGCAACAGATTTCAACAAAAAAAATAATTCTTTCTTGTTGAAATTATCTTTCGGGGCCATTTTTTGCCAAAAAAGTGCCTTTTGGCGTGGTTCTTACCGTTATTTTACCGGTAAAATGTGATACATTTTTGAAAACTGCGTGAAAAGCGCACCGTTTTATCTGGTAATTTTTGCCACTTCTTCGTCAGAAAGTTCCCGCCACTGCCCCGGGGCAAGCTGTGCATCCAGTGCAAGGCCGCCAATGGCCTCCCGGTGCAGGGCATTCACCCCGGCACCGTACACGCCGAACATCCGCTTGATCTGGTGGTACACCCCCTGCCGCAGCACCACCCGCACGGTAAGCCCATCGGGAGAAAGGGCGGTCACCTCGGCGGGCGAAAGGGCGGTGCTGTCCGCCAGCGTGACCCCCGCCGCAAAACCGGCACGCATCTCCTGCGTGAGCGGGGTGTCGATGGTCACGGTGTAGGTCTTGGAAACATGGTGCCGAGGAGACAGGATATCGTGGGCAAAGCCGCCGTCATCGGTCAGCAGCACAAAGCCGGTGCTGGTCTTATCCAGCCGCCCTGCCGGGAACAGCTCCCGCCGGGGGTAGGCATCCCCTACCAGGTCCACCACGGTGGTGTCCCGCTTATCGGTAGAAGCGCTCACCACCCCCTCGGGCTTATTGAGCATCAGGTAGACAAATTTTTGATAGGTCAGCGGCGCACCGTCCACTGCCACCGTGTCGGTATCCTTCAGCTGGGTGTCCCCTTTTTTGCACACCGCGCCGTTCACCTGCACGCGGCCCTTTGCCAGCATGGCTTTGGCCTCGCTGCGGGTGCACTGGGCAGTCTCGGCAAGATATTTATCCAATCGCATAAGCAGTTCTCCTTTGTTGATGATGCCCTCAGTGTAACATGACAGACAAAATCGTGCAAGGGGCGCATTGCAAAGACACTCCCCCAGTCATCGCCTGCGGCGATGACAGCCCCCTCTGGGATGGGGCCTTTGGCATAGCGGTAAAGTTCCCAGTTAAAACGCAAAGTTTGCGGGCGCGCCAGAGGCTCCCTCTCTGAGGGAGCTGGCACGGCGCAAGCCGTGCCTGAGGGAGTTTTCTTCTGCTTCTGCAAGCAAAAAGAGCCAAACCCGCAGGCTCAGCTCTTTTGCAATTGATCTTATTATCAGACGCTCAGGGAGGCATGCTGCTCCACATCCTCGGGGTCAGCATCGAAGATGGGCTGCAGGACATTGGCGATGAATTCCTCCACCTGCTGGGGTGCACGGCCTACAAAGTTCTCCGGCACAAGCCCTGCCACGATCTCCTCGCGGGTCAGACCAAAGGCCGGGTCTGCGGCAATGCGGTCCACCATGTCGTTGGGCAAGCCCTCTTCCTTGACCTGCTTACCGGCGGCGATGGCGTGCTGGCGCAGGCGCTCGTGCAGCTCCTGACGGTTGCCGCCCTTTTCCACAGCCTGCATCATGATGTTCTCGCTTGCCATAAAGGGCAGTTCAGCCATCAGGCGGCTGCGCACCACCTTGGGGTACACCACCAGACCATCGGTGACGTTGAGCATGATGTTCAGGATGGCATCGGTGGCAAGGAAGCCCTCAGCCATAGCCACGCGCTTGTTGGCGCTGTCGTCCAGCGTGCGCTCAAACCACTGGCTGCCAGTGGTAAAGCTGGGGTTCAGCACATCCACCATCAAGTAGCGGGCAAGGGCGCAGATGCGCTCGCAGCGCATGGGGTTGCGCTTATAGGGCATAGCGGAGGAACCGATCTGGTTCTTCTCAAAGGGCTCCTCCATCTCCTTGAAGTTGGCCAGCAGGCGCAGGTCGGTGGCAAACTTCATGCAGCTCTGACCAATACCAGCCAGTGCGTTCAGGATAAAAGCATCCACCTTGCGGCTGTAGGTCTGACCGGACACCGGTACAACGGCTCTGGGGTCAAAGCCCATCTCCTTTGCAATGGAGGCATCCACGGCGCGGATCTTGTCGGCATCGCCCTTGAACAGCTCCATAAAGGAAGCCTGCGTGCCGGTGGTGCCCTTGACACCGCGCAGCTGCAGGGTAGCCAGACGATGGTCGATCTCAGCCAGATCCATCACCAGTTCGTTTGCCCACAGGGTAGCGCGCTTGCCCACGGTGGTGGGCTGTGCGGGCTGGCAATGGGTGTAGGCCATGCAGGGCATATCCTTGTACTCCTTGGCGAAGTGTGCCAGCTTTGCCAGCACACCCACCAGCTTTTTGCGCACCAGCTCAAGACCCTGCCGCATCACGATGATGTCGGTGTTATCGCCCACATAGCAGCTGGTGGCACCCAGATGGATGATGCCTGCTGCCTTGGGGCACTGCTGACCGTAGGCGTAGACGTGGCTCATGACGTCGTGGCGCACCAGCTTTTCCCGCTCGATAGCCACTTCGTAGTTGATATCGTCCACATGAGTTTCCAGCTCGGCTACCATGTCCGGGGTGATGTTGGTCAGACCCTGATCCATTTCGGCACGAGCCAGCGCCACCCACAGCCGCCGCCAAGTGCGGAACTTGTTGTCATCCGAGAAGATATACTGCATCTCATCAGAAGCATAGCGGGTGGAAAAAGGACTGATATAGCGATCATGCTGTGACATTGGTTGTTTTCCTCCTGAAAATAACCCTCTCAGTCTCGCTTTGCTCGCCAGCTCCCCCGAGGGGGGAGCTTTTTGCGCTCTACCGGTCAGCACCGGAAAATCTCCCCCTTTCGGGGGAGGTGGCACGCCGTAGGCGTGACGGAGAGGGTTTTCTTCTTATTCTACCATCAAACCTTGAAATAGTCCACGCCGCCCTCAAAGATCGGCTGGTATTTATCACCGGTGACGTTCTTGTACAGGTACTCGCCGCTGCGCTCCGAGTGACCCATCTTGCCGAACACGCGACCGTCCGGGCTGGTGATGCCCTCGATAGCCAGCACAGAGCCGTTGGGGTTGAAGCGCTGGTCCATGGTGGGCACGCCGGTCAGATCCACATACTGGGTAGCCACCTGACCGTTGCGCAGCATGGTATCCAACACCTCCTGCGGCGCCACAAAGCGGCCCTCGCCGTGGCTGATGGCGACGGTGTGCATCTCGCCCACCTCACACTTGCTGAGCCACGGGCTGCCGGCGGAAGCCACGCGGGTGTGCACCAGCATGCTCTGGTGACGGCCGATGGTGTTGAAAGTCAGGGTGGGGTCGCAGGCGGTGATGGGGCGGATATCGCCGTAGGGCACCAGACCCAGCTTGATCAGCGCCTGGAAGCCGTTGCAGATGCCCAGCATCAGGCCGTCGCGCTGCTGCAGCAGAC
>CAVKCU010000209.1:0-3529 GCA_963654645.1 Clostridiales bacterium
TGTCGGTGCAGAGGATGTCGATGGCACCGAAGTTCTGGATGGAGTTCAGATTTTTCACGATGGTCTGCTTTTTGCTCATGGAAACCGCGCCCTTGGCAAGGCAGGTGGTCACGATCATGGGCAGCATCTCCGGGGTAAGACCCACGGCGATGGAGATGCCGAACAAAAAGGCTTCCAGCCAGTCGCCCTTGGTGATACCGTTGATGAAGAACACCAGCGGCACCATGACCATCATAAAGCGGATCAGCACCCACGAAACGGCGTTGACGCCCTTGGTGAAGCTGGTCTCCACCGCCTCCCCTGCCACGGCAGAGGCCATGGAGCCGAAGAGGGTCTGGTCGCCCACGCAGACTGCCACGGCGGTGGCGCTGCCGGAGATGACGTTGCTGCCCATAAAGGCGATGTCGGTGTAGTCGGTCACGCTGTCCTGCGGGGCACAGACCAGCGGAGTCTTTTCAATGGGCTCGCTCTCGCCGGTCAAGCTGGCCTGACTGACGAACAGATCCTTGGCTTCCAGAATGCGGACGTCCGCCGGGATCATATCGCCTGCCGAGAGGTGCACGATGTCGCCCACCACCAGATCGTCCATGGGGATCTCCACCTTTTCCTGCTCCCGCCGGGTGATCATGCAGGTGGTGGTGATCATAGCCAGCAGCTTTTCCGCTGCGTTGCCGCTGCGGGATTCCTGCACGAACCGCAGGGTGCCGGAGATGAGCACCATGGTCAGGATAATGACGACCGTCAGCGGGTCAAAATCCTCCGGCAGGCTGCCCAGCAGGGAAAAATAGGGGAACACCATATCTGTCATGGTGGACACCAGCGCCAGACAGAACAGAATGGCGGTAAAGGGGTTGACGAAGGCTCCCGCCAGACGCTGCGCCAGCGATTTCTTTTTCTCGTGGGTCACCTTGTTGCTGCCGTACTTGGCACGGCTTGCGGTCACGGCATCCTCATCCAGACCCCGCAGAGTGGTGCGGAGATTCTTCAGCACCTCGCCCTCCGGATTGGTGGCGGCGAACTGGATGCGGCGGTTCTGCTCGTCCCGGAGCACCGCCTTTGCTGCCGCCTGCCGGACGGCCATGCGGTTTTGTTTTTTCTGATTCATCTTCTTGTTCATTGGGTTCACCTCTCTACTCACTTTTTACGATACCTCTGGCTTTTTTCGATATACCAGACATCAAAGCCTGCGATGATCATCCACGCCACCATGGCTCCCACGAACCAGTGGTCTGAAAATCCAGCCCAAAGGCCCTTGAGCAAAAAGATGATGCCGTTCAGCGCAATGATCTCCCCGATGTTGCGGCAAAGCGGAACGATGGCGATCTTCTCTTTTTCTTCCGGGGGCATATTTTTCCATGCAGACAGATGGGAGTGTCCATTTCCTGTGGCGAACACAAAACCGCCAAGGGTGAAGAGGACACCAAAAAAGATGCAGGTGTAATCCATAGTCGTTGTCTCCTTTCTGATGTGTAGCCTTGACTTCCATCTTCCATCACAACACCTCCCAACCTGCGCTGACCACTTCCGGCAGCTTCAGTGCCTGCCCTACGATGCCTTCCAGTACGGTGCGCTTGGATTTGCCCGAAGAGCAGTATTCCGCAAGGATCTCCACCTTGTCTCCCACCACATCGCCGCTTTCCAGATTGGTCAGATACAGCGTTTTGCAGGAGTTGCTTTGGATGAGAAGGGCCCGCAGTTCCTGCTCTGCGCTCTCCTGACAGGTGACAGAGATGCGGTATTGCTTTTCGTTCTCCTCTCCGGCAGCGATGGGGTTCACCTTTCTTGCAAGGGGACGCAGGATCAGGTTGGAGCCGATGAGAAGGGCCGCCGCCGTCACCGCCATGGCGTACATCCCCGTGCTGGCCAGAATGCCGATGGCAGCCGTACACCAGAGGGTAGCGGCGGTGTTCATTCCCCGCACCGAGCCGCTGTCCTTAAAAATGACACCGCTGCACAAAAAGCCCACGCCGGAAATAATGCTGCTTCCCACACGGAACACCTGATCGGAGCCATACAGCATGGGAAACAGGGTGAAAAAGCTGGTGCCCATGCAGATCAGAACATTGATGCGGATGCCCGCCGGGTGTCCGGTCAACTGCCGTTCCAACCCGATGAGAAACCCCAGCACCATCGAGAGGGCAACTCTCAAAACAAAATCCATGTAGAGCATTCGGCTCACCTCCTTCCAACACCCTTAGAATACAAAAATCGCAAGGAAGATCCCATGGCCAAAGCCTTGCGATTTCCTTGCGATTGAGCAAGATTTATGATTTTTTGCTTACAACTGGTCGTTGAACTTATACCCGATGCCCCAGATCGTCAGGATGTAGCGAGGTGCGTCGGGGTCCGGCTCGATCTTTTTCCGCAGCTTGCGGATAAACGCCATGATGTTGCTGTCGTCCAGCAGGTAGTTGTCCGACCATACCGCCCGGTAGATCTGTTCTTTGGTGAATACCTCGCCCCGGTTCTGGGCCAGAAACCAGAGGATGTCAAACTCCTTGGGGGTCAGGCTCACTTCCCTGCCCTGCATGAGCACCCGGCGGCTTTTAGGGAAAATTTCCAGCTCCCCCAGCTGCAAGCCCTCTGCAGCCGGGGCGGGTGTTTCACTCTCACCAGAAGCGCTCAGCAGCAGAGAGGTCACCTCGCCCCGCAGTAAGTCCTGCACACCGGCGCATAATTCTGCGGCGTTGTCGCTTTCCGGCGGCTCCTTCGCCAGCATTTCCAACAGCCACGCACCAAGGACGGGGTCCATGGGCACAAAGCCGATCTTCTTTTTCATGGCAAACCCCTCCTTTCAAATCAGCTGATGGTGCTTCTTCTGGTAGAAGGTCTTGACCACCGTGGTCAGCAGCATATACGCCAGCGCCACCACCAACAAAAAGCCAAAGTACCAGAGAGGGAGCCTTGTCAGCCCGAACAGACCGCCGCCCTTGGTAAAGGTAAGCCCGGTAAAGACCACGATGCCCGCAAGGGTGGTGACCATCACCGGCGCAGAGGGGCGGCTCTGCACAAAGGGGATGCGGCGGGTGCGCAAAAAATGCAGGATGAGCACCTGCGTCCACATGGACTCCAAGAACCACCCGGTCTGGAACAGCGCCACGTATTGCAGCCGCAAAGCCGGGTCGGTCAGGTGGGGGTAGGTCACACCGCCGCAGAGCGCCGGGCACAGAATATAGTACAAAAACAGGAAGGTGGCAATATCGAACACCGAGCTGATGGATCCGAAGGAGAGCATGAACCGCCCCAGCGTCCGCCCCGACCAATCCCGCGGGGAAAGAGTCTCTTCCTCGTCCACGTTATCCCATGGCAGAATGATGCACAGGGCATCGTACAGCAGATTCAGCAGCAAAAGCTGCAACGAGGTCATGGGCAGGAAGGGCAAAAACGCACTGGCGCAGACGATGGAAAGGATGTTTCCAAAGTTGGAGCTGGCGGTGATCTTAATGTACTTGAGCATATTGGTAAAGGTCTTGCGCCCTTCCAGAATGCCCTCTTCCAGCACACCCAAATCCTTTTGCAGCAGCACCAC
>CAVKCU010000210.1:0-3523 GCA_963654645.1 Clostridiales bacterium
AGGTCGGTCACCTCGTCCCGCACCACCGGGTCCAGCCCGTTGGTGGCTTCGTCCAGCAGCAGCAGCTTGGGGTGGTGCGCCAGCGCCACAGCGATGCACAGCTTCATCTTCATGCCGGTGGAGTAGTCCTTATACTGCTTTTTGTCCGGCAGACCGAACTTCCGGCACAGCTCCGCATAGGCGGCAGCGTCCCAATTCTGGTAGATGCCCGCCATCACCTTGCCCGCCTGCACCGCGTTCAGGCACAGGGGGATGCCCTCGCTGCCCAGCACCACGCCGATCTCCTCTTTGGTGCGGACGGAAGCGGTGCGGCTGTCCCTGCCAAGGATGGTCACGGTGCCGCCGTCCCGCTGCACCATGTCTAAGATCAGCCGGATGGTGGTGCTTTTGCCCGCTCCGTTTTCACCGATCAGGCCGCAGATGGTGCCGCCGGGCAGGGTCAGATCCAGCGGTCCAAGGGTAAAGTCCTTATAGTGCTTTGTAAGTCCCTGCAGTTCCAGTGCGTTCATATTCAGCCCTCCCACAGCAGTTCCAGCATCTCCCGCAGCTCTTCCCTGCTCAGCCCGCAGGATGCGGACAGGCGGACGGCCTCGGTAAGATGCGCTTCAATTTTTTTCAAAGTTTCTTCCCGCAACAGCGCGGTGTTTTTTGGGGCTACAAAAAAGCCCTTGGCCGGTACTGCATAAAGAAAGCCCTCTTTTTCCAGTTCATCGTAGGCGCGCTTAGTGGTAATGACGCTGATGCGCAGATCCCGTGCCAGTCCCCGGATGGAGGGCATGGCCTCGTCCGGCTGCAAAGCCCCGCTGATGATCTGCTGCTTGATCTGGTTGTAGATCTGGTCATAGATGGGCGCGCCGCTTTTGTTGTTGATAAACAGTTCCATCGGCTGCTCCTTTGACGCTTTCGTTTCATCTGTATATGTACAGTATATACAGTAGATACAGGTTTGTCAAGAGGGTGCGCAAAAAAATGCACCCGCCATCCAAAATGGACAGCGGGTGTAATTTTTATAGGTTTTACAGTGCCTTGATGGCAGTTTTGATGCGCTCGGCGGCAAGCTTGGTCTTTTCTGCATCGCCGAAGGCGGTCAGGCGGAAGTAGCCCTCGCCGCACTCGCCGAAGCCCACGCCGGGGGTGCCCACCACGCCGCAGTTTTCCAACAGCCAGTCGAAGAACTCCCAGCTCTTCATGTTGCCGGGGCAGCGCAGCCAGATGTAGGGGCTGTTCTTGCCGCCGCAGTACCACACGCCGCACTCGTCCAGTGCATCGGCAATCACCTTTGCGTTGCGGCGGTAGTAGTCCAGATTGGACTGGATCTCAGCCATGCCGCTCTCGGTGAACACAGCGGCAGCAGCGCGCTGCACCACGTAGGGCACACCATTGAACTTAGTGGTCTGACGGCGCAGCCACAGCTTGTTGATGCTCATACCCTCGCGCTCCAGCTCCTTGGGCACTACGGTGTAGCCGCAGCGGGTGCCGGTAAAACCTGCGATCTTGGAGAAGGAGCAGATCTCCACAGCGCACTCGCGTGCACCCTCGATCTCGAAGATGCTGCGGGCCAGCTCGCCGTCCGAGATAAAGCACTCGTAGGCGGCATCGTACAGGATGATGGCATCGTTCTTGCGGGCGTAATCCACCCATGCCTTCAGCTGTGCGCGGGTGTAGGCAGCGCCGGTGGGGTTGTTGGGGCTGCAGATATAGATGATGTCTGCCTTCACGCTCTCGTCCGGCATGCCAAGGAAGCCGTTCTCCTGCCCGGTGCGGCTGTAGATGATCTTGCGACCGTCGGTGACGTTATCGTCCACATAGGTGGGGTACACAGGGTCCGGAACCAGCACGGTGTTGTCCACATCGAACAGACCCAGCAGGTTTGCAAGGTCGCTCTTTGCGCCGTCCGAGATAAAGATCTCGTCCTCGGCAAGCTGGGTACCGCGGCCGGCGTAGTAGCCCTGAATGGCCTGCTTGAGGAAGGGGTAGCCCTGCTCCGGGCCGTAGCCGTGGAAGCCCTCTTTGGTGCCCATCTCCTCAGCGGCGTCGCGCATGGCCTGCACCACGCACTTTGCCAGCGGCTGGGTCACATCGCCGATGCCCAGACGGATGATCTCCTTTTCCGGGTGTGCCTGCTGATACGCAGCAACCTTGTGGGCAATGTCCACAAACAGGTAGCTGGCCTTCAGCTCGTTGTAATGCTTGTTCATCTTCATGATACTTTCCCTCGCTTCTATATTGTGGAACCCTCTCAGGCATCTCGCATCCGCTCGATGCCGGCTCCCCCGAGGGGGAGCTTTTTCGCTTCGAAGGGAAACTTTTCCTTTTGATGCAGAAAAGCTCGCCCTTCGGGAGAGCTGTCGCCGTCAGGCGACTGAGAGGGTTCTTATTTACACTTCGGTCGTGCCCTCGCACACGGTCTCGGCAGCGCCGGTCATCAGCAGCTGCTTGCCGGGCAGCACCCGGATGGTCAGCTCGCCGCCGCGCAGCTGCACGTGGACATCCTCTCCGGCAGGGCAGACGCCCAGCTCGGTCAGGGCTGCCACGGTGGCGCAGGTGCCGGTGCCGCAGGCCCATGTCTCGCCGCTACCGCGCTCCCACACACGCATCTTCAGGTGGGTGGCATCCATCACCTGCACAAACTCGGTGTTGATGCGCTCCGGGAAGTTTTCGTGGTGCTCAAAGCCCGGGCCGATCTGCTCCAGCTTCAGGCTGTCCACATCCGGCACAATGGTCACGCAATGGGGGTTGCCCACGCTGATGCAGGTCACCCGCCACAGGTTCTCTTCCACCTGCAGGGGCAGGTCCACCAGCGGCCCTTCGCCCATGTTCACGGCGGGCAGCGCCGCCGCCATGGCGGTGTAGGTGCCCATCTCCACCTGCCACAGCCCTTCGCCCATGCGGGCAACCGTCTTTAAGCCGCTGAGGGTGTCGATGGCAAGCTTCGGCTTTGCCGTGCCGTGGGTGTACAGCCACTCTGCCACGCAGCGGATGCCGTTGCCGCACATTTTGCCCTCGCTGCCGTCCGCATTAAAAATGCGCATCATGGCGTCCGCCCCGGCTGTGACCGGTGCGCAGATGCAGATGATGCCGTCCGCGCCGATGGAAAAGTGCCGCCGGGACAGCCGCTGTGAAAGCGCCGCGATCTCCTCCGGCACGCCGGAGGTGCGGCAGTCCAGATAGATATAATCGTTGGCGCAGCCCTGCATTTTGGTGAATGAAAGCTTCATGCTTATCGCTCCTTATAAAAGAGACTGGTCAGTCCCTGTAAACTCATTACTTTATAATGATAAAAAAACCGGCACGAGATGTCAAGGGAAAAAGCAGCTTTCAGACAATTTTCTTCAGTTGCTGCAAAACAGGACTTGACAATACGCACTGCATGGGATATAAAAAAAGAGAGCGCTTTGTACAGCAGGCAAGGCTGTGCCGGATACCGGAGGCTTTTCCGGGGCACGGCGGGCTGTACGCGTATGCAATACAACTGCAAAAAGGAGACCACAGGAATGGATACTTTTGAAAAAATCCGTGCATT
>CAVKCU010000211.1:0-3484 GCA_963654645.1 Clostridiales bacterium
CAGGGCGGCGGTGTTCACCCGCCGGATGTCCTCTGCACCAAAGCGGATGCTGCCGGTCTGCACGTCCCAGAAGCGCATCAGCAGCCGCAGCAGAGTGCTTTTGCCGCTGCCGGAGCGCCCGGTGATGCCCACGATCTTTTTTTCCGGGATGGTCAGGCTGATCTCCCGCAGCACCTGCTCCCCCGCGTAGCCAAAGCTGACGCAGCGCACCTCGGCGCCCGCAAAGGGAGTGTTTTCGCCGTCGGTCACCTCGGGGGTCACCGGCTCTTCGTCCAGCAGCGCCAGCACACGGTCTGCGCTGGCAAATACCTGCGTCAGCCCTGCGCCAAGGTTCGCCAGCGCCACCACCGGTCCGAAGGAGCTGAGGGCGGTCAGGGTGCACACCAGCACCCCCTGCGCCGCCAGCTCGCCGCGCTGGTACAGCCACAGGCTCACGCCCAGCACCGCCAGCGTGGTGAATAAGATCAGGGTGTTTGTCACGGCTACGATCAGCCCCTCGCGGTACTTCAGCGCCGTCTGCTTTGCGCCCAGCGCCTCGCTGTGGGCGGTGATGCCCGCTGCCCGGGCGGCGGTGTCCTGATACTGCAGGGTGTCCCGCAAGCCGCGCAGGCTTTCCAGCACATAGCTGTTGGTATCCGCCAGCGCCTGCCGGTATTCCCGGGCAACGGCCTGTCCGCGCTTTGCGCTCCACACCGGCAGCGCCGCGCCCACCAGCAGATAGCCCGCTAGCAGCGCCAACGCGGGCAGGATGTGCCAGTGCGCCGTAAAGGCGGTCATGCCCGCCGCCCAGAGCACAGCGATGCACACCGGCGAGATGGTGTGGGCATAGAATACTTCCAGCGCCTCGATGTCAGCGGTGATAAGAGAGATCAGATCGCCCCGGTCGCGGCCCTCCAGCTTTGCAGGGGTCAGGCGGCGCAGCGCGCCGAATACCTTATCCCTGATGAGCGCCAGCAGCCGGAAAGCGATATAGTGGTTGGAGGCCTGCTCCGCATAGCGCAGCACGCCGCGCAGCAGGGCAAACACCAGAATACACCCGAAGGCCGTGCCCACGGTGGGCAGCGGGCTTTGCAGCCCGGCAGCGGTCAGGATGGCAAAGCCGCCGAAAATGGTGATGAAGGTGGCGCAGAAATGCCCCGCCACGCCCATAACGATGGCTGCCACCATGATGGGCAGCATGGGCTTTACCAGCACGATCAGCCGCGCCACAATGGCGGCGGGGGTGCGATGGGTCGTTGTGTTATGCATCAGGCATCCTCCTTTGCAAGGGTCTCCAGCTGCTTCTGGGCGGTGTACAGGCGGCAGTAAGCACCACGCTGCGCCAGCAGCTGCGCGTGGGTACCCTGCTCGGCAATGCAGCCGTTTTCCAGCACATAGATGCAGTCGCTGTCCACCACATTCGCCAGCCGGTGGGAGATCAGGATCACCGTTTTCTTCCCCGCCAGACCCCGGATGGCTGCCATGATGTCGTTTTCGCTCTCGGCGTCCACGTTGGAGGTAGCTTCATCGAAGAGATAGATGGGGGTATCGTGCAGCAAAGCGCGCGCCATGGCAAGGCGCTGCCGCTGCCCGCCGGAAAGGTTGCTGCCGCCCTCGTGCACGGCGGTCTGCAGGCCGTCCTGACTGCGGCAGAAGTCCGCAAGGTTCACCTCTTCCAGCGCTGCCCAGAGCTCGCTCTCCGCGGCCTGCGGCTTTGCCATGCGCAGGTTGCTTTCCACCGTGCCCTTGAAAATGGTGGAATCATGCGGCACAACCGTCAGCGTGCGCTGCCGCGCAGCCTGCTGCAGCTGCTGTACCAGCACGCCGCCCATGGTCACCTGCCCGGTATACCCGGTGCAGCGCCCCGCCAGCAGGGCAGCAATGGTGCTTTTGCCGCTGCCGGAAGCACCCACCAGCGAGACAAAGCTGCCCTGCGGCACGGTAAAGGAAACGTCTTTCAGCACAGTGCGTCCGGCCTCGTAGCCAAAGGTCACATCTTCCAGCGCCAGCGTGGTGTCCGCCGGGGCGCTCTGTACGCCGTCCTGCGGCTCCTCGGCTGCCAGTAGGCAGAAGATCTTCTCTGCCGAAGCCGCGCCGTTCATGGCAATGTGGAAGTAGCTGCCCAGCAACCGCAGCGGCAGGAAAAAGTCTGCCGCCAGCAGCAGGATGGTCAGGGTGGCGGTCAGCTCCAGCTGCCCCGCCGCAAAGGCTGCCACGGCGCTGATGATGCCCAGCCCCGCGCCGCCGTAGGCCATCAGGTCCATCAGGGTGACCGAGTTCAGCTGCATGGTCAGCACCCGCATGGTGATCTTGCGGAAACGCTCGGCCTCGGCATTCATCTGCTCGTGCTTCCAGCCGTCGGCCTGATAGATTTTCAGGGTGGTCAGCCCCTGAATGTTTTCCAGAAAGCTGTCGCCCAGCGTGGTGTACTCGCTCCAATAGCTGCTGAGCAGCTTTTTGGCGAATTTCTGCACCGCCACGATGGACATGGGGATCAGCGGCACGCAGCACAGCAGAATGACCGCCGACCGCGCGTGCACCCCCACCAGCAGCGCAAACAGGGTGACGGGTGCCAGCAGGCTGTAAAACAGCTGCGGCAGATATTTTGCAAAGTAGGTGTCGATCTGCTCCACACCCTCGCTTGCCAGCATGACCACCTCGCTGGTAGCCACCGTGCCGGTATAGCCGGGGCCAAGGCGGGTGAGCTTTTCATAAATTTTGCTGCGCAGGGTGCGCTTGACGTCCCGCGAAGCCTGATCGCTCATGCCGGAGGCCAGCATGGTAAAGGCAAAGCGCAGCGGCACCGTGCCAAGGCAGAGTAGGATATTCTGCCGCAGCACGGCAGCGGTCAGGCTGCCCGCAAAGGCCGCGCCCGCCAGCCGGGCGACTGCCCGGACAAAGATGATATTACACACCAGCCCCAGCCACTGGAACGCCACGTTTGCTCCCACATACCGCAGCGCCGCCCGGTCGAAGGACAGCAGTTTTTTGTTTATCATGGGTGTTTCTCCTTTTTGGTATCCTTTATGGTTACCCCCTCAGGCGCTGCGGGGGTAAACTCCCCCAGTCATCGCTACGCGATGCCAGCCCCCTCGGAGATGGGGCCCTTGGCATGGCGGTAAAGTTCCCGGCTAAAATGCAAAGTGCCCGGGCGCGCCAGAGGCTCCCTCCCAGAGGGAGCTGGCAAAGCCGTCAGGCTTTGACTGAGGGAGTTCAGCCCGCGCCGAGGCACCCCCTCAGTCTGCTCACTACGTTCGCAGCCAGCTCCCCCAAGGGGACGCCTTTTGGCGCTGCCGCAAAGCTTCCCGCCACTACGAAAGCCGTCCCCTTGGGGAAGGTGGCTTGACGCGAAGCGGCAAGACGGAAGGGGTAAGCTATTGCGCCAGCACCTCTTCCTCATCCACCATCCGCTCATAGTCGGCGGTGAACAGGCGCTGGGGCAGGGCGCTCGTCATGGCAAGGGCAGCGTTCCACTGCTCCTCCTTTGTCAGCTCCCCGCTCACCG
>CAVKCU010000212.1:0-3471 GCA_963654645.1 Clostridiales bacterium
ATCGTGTGGTACTTTTTCCCATCTGCGCATTTGTTGATGTAAATTATACTATAAACCGGGCTTTTGTCAATCGACAATTTGTAACCTGAATCAGCCGAAAGATGAAGCATTTTTAACACCCCCTTGCATCCCGGCCTGAACCGCTGTATACTTTTGATATCCGCGTACCTGCGTTTTGTAGGGTATGTGCTATTGGAGAGGAAAAGGGATCGACCTATGAAACTGAGAGAATGGAATGCCCATCTGCATGGGCTTGTTGTGTTCCGCGCCCTGCTGAACGACCCCGTTGTGGCAAAGCTTTTGGACCTGACCGACCGCATGGAGGCGGGCAGCACCTCCTACGGCCCGGTGTGCGATGCCGTAGCCGCCTTTGAGGCCGCTTTGTTTGAAGTCACCACCAGCTGGAGCAGCTACCTGAGCAGCGCCGTGCTGGAGGCTGAGACTCTCTGCGTGCGGCAGGCCGCCGCCGGGCAGCTGGACGCGCTGCTGCAGGGTGCCTTGGACAGCGAGCTGCAATTTTTGCAGCAGCTGTGCGGGCTGACGCTGGACGAACTGTTCCAGACCGCCTATTCGGAACAGGCGCAGCGTCCGGAGCTGGCTTTCCTGCCCCGGTGGCAGACCAGTGAGATTGACCTTGCCGCCGCCTATGCCCAGCGCATGAGCGAGGTGGGCAAAAAGGGCTACGGCATGTTTGCAAAGCACCATGTATTCACGGTGGAAAACGGTCAGCTTGTGCCGGTAAAGTACCCCGACCCGCAGCGGCTTTCGGAGCTGCCCGGCTACGAAAAGGAGCGGGAAAAGGTGATCGCCAACACCAAGGCCCTGCTGGCCGGGATGCCCGCCAACAATGTGCTGCTGTACGGCGATGCCGGCACCGGCAAATCCAGCGCGGTAAAGGCCATTGCCAACGAGTTTGCGCCCGAGGGGCTGCGGCTGGTAGAAGTGAAAAAGAACCAGCTGTACCAGATCCCCGACCTGATGGACAAGCTGGCGGCAAACCCGCTCAAGTTCATCCTGTTCATCGACGACCTGAGTTTTACCGCCAACGACGACAACTTTGCCGCCCTGAAGGCCATTCTGGAGGGCAGCGTAGGCGGACGCGCCCAGAACATTGCGGTATATGCCACCTCCAACCGCCGCCACCTCATCAAGGAGACCCTCTCGGACCGCACCGGCGACGACATCCACGAAGCCGACACCCGGCAGGAGCTGATGAGCCTTTCCGCCCGGTTCGGCCTGACGGTCACCTTCCAGCGTCCGGAAAAGGCACGGTTCGAGACCATTCTGGAGCAGCTTGCCAAGCAGCACAACATCCAGATGCCCACCGAGCAGCTGCTGCTCAAGGCCGAGGCTTTTGCCCTGCGTGCCGGCGGGCGCAGCCCCCGGGTAGCCAAGCAGTTCATCGAGCAATGCGAGGCCGGTGTGCAGAAGTAAAAACCGGTTTTCCGAACATGATGCCAAAAAGCGGGACACCAAAGCATCCGCAGATGCTCCGATGTCCCGCTTTTGTTCTCTTATTTTTTGCTCAGTCCCGCACGGCGATGCACTCGATCTCCAGTTTTGCGCCCTTGGGGATGGCTGCCACCTGCACGCAGCTGCGGGCAGGGAACGGCTCGGCAAAGGCCTTGGCGTACTCTGCGTTCACTGCGGCAAAATCGTTGATGTCTGCCAGAAAGATCACCGTCTTGACCACGTTGTTCATGGTCAGACCGGCCTCGGTCAGGATCGCCTTCAGGTTGGCAAGGCTCTGTGCCGCCTGCTGCTCCACGGTATCGGCCATGGTGCCGGTGGCAGGGTCTACCGGGATCTGCCCGGACACAAACACCATGTTGCCCAGATCCAGTGCCTGACTGTAAGGGCCGATGGCGGCAGGTGCGTTGGTGGTAGATACGACTTTCATAGTATATTTCCTCCTCTATATTACTTTAAGTTCAAGAAAAACTCTCTTTTTGCTCCGGATAGAGCCGGTTTATAAAGATTTTCGTCTACCTCTCAAGCCTTCACCCCTTGGGGGGAAGGCTTTTGCTCTGGCAAACGATGCGGTTTACACCCGCTCGCTGACCAGCTGGAAACCGGCCTTGGTCAGCTCGGTGCGGATCTGCTCGATCTGGGCGGCATCGCGGGTCTCCAGCGTCAACTTGAGGAAGCAGCTGGAGATGGGCATATTCGGGTCAGAGCCGTCATGCTGCACCGACACCACGTTGCTGCCGCAGCGGGATACCACCTCAGCCACCTTTTTCAGCTGACCGGGCTTGTCCTCCAGTGCGATGGTCAGGTTTGCCTTGCGCCCGCTCATCACAAGACCGCGGGTGATGACGCGGTTCAGGATATTCACATCAATGTTGCCGCCGGAGATGACGCAGGCCACCTTTTTGCCCTCCACCGGCAGCTTATGGAACAGCACCGCCGCCACCGGCACAGCGCCTGCTCCCTCTGCCACCAGCTTCTGGTTCTCCATCAGGGAGAGGATGGCTGCTGCCGTCTCGTCCTCGGTCACGGTAACGATATCATCCACATACTGCTCACACAGCTGGTAGGTCAGCTCGCCCGGGGTCTTGACCTGAATGCCGTCCGCAAAGGTGGAGGCAGCTTTCAGGGTCTGGTACTTGTGCTCGTGCAGGCTGCGGTACATACTGGGAGCACCCTCGGCCTGTACGCCGTACACCTTGACCTCCGGGCGCAGGGTCTTGATGGCAAAAGCGATGCCGGAGATCAATCCGCCGCCGCCCACCGGCACCACCACAGCGTCCACATCCGGCAGCTGGTCCAGAATTTCCAAGCCGATGGTGCCCTGCCCGGCGATGACCTGCTCGTCATCGTAGGGGTGGATAAAGGTCATGTCGTACTCCTTTTGCAGCTGCACGGCCTTATCGTGGGCTTCATCGTAGGTGCCGGGCACAAGGCAGACCTCCGCGCCCAGATTTTTGGTGTTCTCCACCTTCATCAGGGGCGCGCCGTCCGGCATACAGACGATGCTGCGGATGCCGCGCCGGGTAGCCGCCAGCGCCACACCCTGCGCATGGTTGCCCGCAGAGCAGGCGATCACGCCCTTGGCACTTTCCTCCTCGGAGAGCTGGCTGATTTTATAATAAGCGCCCCGCACCTTAAAGCTGCCGGTGGCCTGCAGGTTCTCGGTCTTGAGGTACAGCTGGCAGTCCTTGGACAGCTTGGGGGCTTCGATGAGGTCGGTCTTGCGGGCAACGTCCTTCAGCACAAAGGCG
The DNA here is from genome assembly GCA_963654645.1 of Clostridiales bacterium. Classification (GTDB taxonomy): domain Bacteria; phylum Bacillota; class Clostridia; order Oscillospirales; family Ruminococcaceae; genus Faecalibacterium. The sequence goes on from CAVKCU010000212.1 coordinate 3,222, forward strand.
GCGTGGTAGATCTTATCCAGAGTCAGCATGACAGATACTTCCTTTATTTTTTCGTGATGTCATCCAGTATAAGTTACAAAAATTGTTTTGTCAAATGAATTTCGTTCACGATAAAAGGCATAAAAAAGAGAAAGGCAAGGGTTTTCTGCCGGAAAGACGCTCCGCTGGGCCAGAGGCAGGGAGGGGTGTTCCGAGTCCCCCCTCCCTACCTCTGGACTCCACCCACCCCGCAACGGGTCAAGGGCTGCAC
>CAVKCU010000213.1:0-3468 GCA_963654645.1 Clostridiales bacterium
TGCGCACCAGATCGATCATGTTCACAGCCATGACCACCGGGATGCCCAGCTCGATGAGCTGGGTGGTCAGGTAGAGGTTGCGCTCGATGTTGGTACCGTCGATGATGTTCAGGATGGCGTCAGGCTTCTCCTTCACAAGGTAAGTACGGGAGACCACCTCTTCCAGTGTGTAGGGGGACAGCGAGTAGATGCCGGGCAGATCCTGAATGATCACGTCCTTATCGCCCTTGAGTTTGCCTTCCTTTTTTTCCACAGTAACGCCGGGCCAGTTGCCCACATACTGGTTGGAGCCGGTCAGGTTGTTGAACAGGGTCGTTTTGCCGCAGTTCGGGTTGCCGGCCAGTGCAATTTTAATGCTCATTGCGGATACCTTTCCTCCCTTTGGTCTTATCAGACCACTTCGATCATCTCAGCGTCGGCCTTGCGCACGCTCAGCTCGTAGTTGCGCACGGTCAGCTCCATGGGGTCGCCCAGCGGCGCCACCTTGCGCACATAGATCTGCACGCCCTTGGTGATGCCCATATCCATGATGCGGCGCTTCACCGGGCCTTCGCCGTGCAGCCGTGCCACGGTGGCGGTCTCGCCCACCTTTACGTCTTTCAGTGTTTTCATCGTACTCGTTCCTCCCTTGCATTATTTCATGCAGCACCGGGAAGGCGCTGCTCAGGCCACCATGATGCGGCTTGCCATGGTCTTATCCAGTGCCAGCCGGCTCTGCTTGACCTGTACGATCAGGTTGCCCGCGATCTCGTTGACCACGGTCACCTCGCTGCCCACCACGAACCCCAGCTCGGCCAGATGCAGCCGCACCTCGTCCTTGCCGCTGATCTTGCGGATGGTGACGGTCTCGCCTGCTTTTGTCATCGTCAAAGGCATCATCGCTGTGCTCCCCTTCCATAGAAAAATATGTGATGCTGCGGTGGTTAGTCAGCCGTAACTATCAGCGTAGACAGTTTACCGCTGCTAACCAATCTTGTCAATAGATTTTTCATATCTCATAGTTAGTTTATATGAACAAACAAATTTTATGCCGGCATCGCCCCGCATTTTCATCAAAATCATCAATGACTAACTCTATTTTTTGAGGCAAAGTTAGCCATTGTTTACATTTTCAAGGGGTGTTTTTCGGTTTTATAGGGCAGGGTGACGGAGAAATAACCCCTTCCGTCTGCTCCCGTTGGTCGCAGCCACCTTCCCCAATGGGACGGCTTCAGCAGTGGCGGGAAAGTTTGCGGCAGCATCCAAAGGCTCCCCCTTGGGGGAGCTGGCTTTGCGTAGCAAAGACTGAAGGGGTGCTCCCGGGAGCAAACTCCCCCAGTCGCCTACGGCGACAGCCCCCTCTGAGATGGGGCCCTTGGCATGGCGGCAAAGTTTCCGGCTCAAACGCAAAGTTTCCGGTTTCGCCAGAGGCTCCCTCCCAGAGGGAGCTGGCAAAGCCGTTAGGCTTTGACTGAGGGATTTCAGCCCGCTTGCGCCAAGCAGAAGCTTCCCCGCAGCGCCGCGCTTTCGCAGAAAGCGGCGCTGCAAATGCCATTTTCCTCCACGACCCCTCCCGTGAAAAGGCAATTCTGGAAAATCCGCAGATTTTCCAGAATTGCGAAATAAAAATAATCTTTCCGCTGAAGATGCGCAGAGCGGAGCGCATTCAAAAATCGTCCCCCAAACGCACGACCGCCCGGCGCAGGGGTCAAAGCTGCGCCGGGCGGTCGTGTGTAAAAAGGAGGATCGCTCTCTCCTGTGTCGGATGCATAGGAGAGTTGCCAGGATAAAAGAGAGTATTTGAAAAGAGAATAGCAATTTTCAGGCAGCCACCGCCAGCTTTAAAATGGGCGTGCCGCTGTGGAACAGCCGCAGATATACCGCCGTGCACTTGGCCAGTTGGGCAAAGTGCTGCTGCGCGGCAGCCGGGTCGCCGTAGGACTTCCAGCACCCGCAGCAGGTAAAGCACTTGCCCCGGTAGCGGATAAAGCCTTCCACATCTTCCAGCGGATAGCCCAGAAATACCCCGATCTCATGCGGAAAATCCGCTGCCTCCGCCGCGCAGCACAGCCGCAGGCTGAGCTGGTCCAGCAGTGCACCGCAGTCCGCTGCATCCTCCGGCAGACGGTAGCCCTCCCGGGCTAAAAAGCCGCGCACGGCGGCATCTGCCAGCACTGCTTGCAGCTTGGCGGCACGGTAGACGTACACCAGATACTGCCGGGTGGCGATGCACCCCCGCAGCACCCGCACCTGCAAGCCCTTGGGGTTCAGCTGGGCATTCCAGCCCGCCACCCGCCGGGCAAGGTCGGCACGGTCGCGCGTTTCGTAGCGGAACAGCCCCGCAGGTTTCAGCCCCGCCAGTACCGGGGCACATTGTTCGATCATTACGGTCTCAAAATCACGCTCCATGGCGGTTCTCCTTTGGCGGCAGTTCGGGCGGCGGTGTCAGGGTTAGTGTGCCCCGGGTGCCGGGCTGTTATAAGTAAGACACAGCTAACCAGCACTCCAAAAAAAGAAGCAGCACGCCCGGGCTGCGGGCGCTGCCGGTGGGGTCTTATGTGGTTAGTTATCCCTAACGTCAGTAGTGTACCACAACGCAGCGGGGCGTGTCAAGCCTTTACGGCAAAAAAGTTATTTATGGCAAACCGTGTTGAAGCCCCTTTCCGGCTGCTGCTTGCCCATCCCCCTCATCCGGCGCTACGCGCTACCCTTCCGGCGGCGATTATGATATAATCGGGATATTATCGGGTCTGCCCCTTGGGGCGCACCCCTGCCAAGGAGGTTTCCCCCATGCCCATGCCCACACCTATCACCATGCCCACCCTGTCTGCGCTGCTTAGCGCCGCGCTGGCGCAAAAGCCCACCCGCCCGCTGGTGCTGGCGCTGGACGGTCGCTGCGGCGCCGGCAAGACCACCCTTGCCAACGCGCTGGCGGCGCAGTTTACCGGCTGCACTCTGCTGCGCACAGACGATTTCTATCTGCCGCCGGCGCAGCGCATCCCGGACTGGGCGCACACCCCCTGCGCTAACATGGACCTTGCCCGTCTGCGGGACGAAGCGCTGCGCCCGGTCTATGCGGGGCAGACGATCACTTACCGTGCATACAGCTGCCGGGAGGGAGATTACCTATCCCCGGTGCAGCTGCCCGCGCAGCCGCTGGTCATTTTAGAGGGCAGCTACAGCCACCACCCGCTGCTGCGCCCCTACGAGACGCTGCGGGTATTCGTGACCTGCACAAAAGCCGAGCAGACCCGGCGCTTACAGGCGCGGGAGGGCGCACGCTACGCCGATTTTGCCGCACGGTGGATTCCGCTGGAAGAGGGCTATTTTAAGCAGTATGACATTGAGGCATCAGCGGATTTTGTGGTGGATACCACCGCAGACGGGACGATTTGAAATGGCTTCCGCTCCGCGGGGAAGCTTCTGCATGCCGAGGGATGTTCTCTTTTGACACCAAAAGAGAACCAGAAAAGTGCCAGCGATTTCGAC
>CAVKCU010000214.1:0-3459 GCA_963654645.1 Clostridiales bacterium
CCTTATCCACGACCAGACCTTCCATCTGGTGGAACATGGGGCTGTGGGTAGCGTCCGAATCAGAACGGAACACGCGACCGGGGATCAGTACCTTGATGGGCGGCTTCTGGCTGTCCATGGTGCGGATCTGACCGCCGGAAGTCTGGGTGCGCAGCAGGAATTCATCGGACAGATAGAAGGTGTCCTGCATATCGCGGGCGGGGTGATCCTTGGGCACGTTCAGGCGGGTGAAGTTGTGGTCGTCATCCTCGATCTCCGGGGCATCCGCCACGGCAAAGCCCATGCCGGAGAACACATCGATGATCTGGTTGGTGACCAGCGTCAGGGGGTGCAGACCGCCTGCGGGGCGGGTCTTGGCGGGCAGAGTGATATCCACCGTCTCTGCGGCGTTGCGGGCAGCAAGCTCCGCCTGCTTTACGGTCTCGGCGGCGGCATCGTAGTCTGCCTGCACCTTCTGCTTGAGTTCGTTGATGATCTTGCCCATGGCGGGGCGTTCTTCCGGCGCAACGGTGCGCAGGTTCTTCATCAGGGCAGGGATTTTGCCGTTTTTGCTGAGGTATTCCTGCCAGAAGGAAGCCAGCGTCTCCTTGCTGGACACCTGACCAAGGCTTTCAGCGGCCTGCTTAGCCAGCTCATCGATCATTGCTTGCATGGATTTTCTCTCCTTTATTCTTTGTGTTCATGGAGCGGAGTACAACAAAAAAGCTCCGTCCCCTGCCCGACTGCTCAGGCAAAAGGGACGAAGCTGTAACCATTTCTGCTCCGCGGTACCACCCGGTTTCCGTCCGCGCAAAGGCAGACGGCGCTCAAACGCCGTAACGGGGCGCAACCGTTCTGTGCTAATAGACGCGCTTTGCATCGTTCGCGCAGACCGCTCGGGAGCGAACTTCAGCCCCTGCCGCACATGGAAGCCCTTTCAGCCGGTGAAGCTTCTCTCTTTGCCGTGCAGACAGCGCCTACTCTCTCCGTCGCTGCGTTTGGTATTATGATAACCAAGAGCTATGTTACCACATTTTGCGGCGGTTTGCAAGCTGCAGAGCAGTTTTTGTTTGCCGGAGCTGTGTTTTGTGCCCGTCCGCAGTCAGGCGGCAGGCCTCGCAGGCGGTCATACAGCACACCGCGAACACCAGCAGAGCACAGTCTGTCGGCACCCGCTGCATGGGCACCACACGGGCGCACAGGGTATTGAAGCTTTCCACGGCGCTCTGCGGCAGCCCTAGATAAAACAGCGCCAGCGAAAGCGGCAGGTGCAGCAGCCTGCCCCACAATAAGGGCTTGAACGAGACCTCCTGCGGGCAGAGGGTGCGCACCTGCAGCAGCACCGATGCGCCCTGCACGCTGAGCGCAGCGCAGCACAGCCCGCTTGCCCACAAGCCGGTGCGGGCGGCGTAGTCGCAGCCGGAGCACACCTCCAGCAACATGGCGGGAAAGGGCGCAAACGCTGCCGGCAGCAGCAGCCCGCAGCCTGCGGCAAACATACGAAAATACAGCACAAAGCCGCATAATTTCAGATAGGTCACTGCCGCCTGCGCAAGGATGGCATCCAGCGCCGGCGGCGGTGCTGTTTGCGCGGCAGCGGGCGGCACGGGCAAAGACTCCGGTCTGCCGCAAACACGGCAGAGCAGCGCTGCTGTCAGCCAGCCCGCCAGCACCTGTGCAGCAAACAGACACACACCCGCCGTGCGGCTGCCCAGCAGCTGCTCCCCTACCGTAAGGATAACAAAGGACGGTCCAGAGCAGATGCAGGCGGGCAGCAAAGCCGAAGCCTCCTGCGGGGTCAGCTCTCTGCTGCGGACTGCCTCGGCAGCAGCGGCGGCGGCAGGGGCAAAGCCGCCCACAAGGCCGATGAGCAGCACACTGCCCGCGCTGCGGCTGCGCAGACCGATACCGCGCACCACCGGCCAGAGCAGTACACCCAGCACCGCACCCGCGCCGCTGCGCATGATGAGCGCCGACACTACCAGAAACGGAAACAGCGACACCAGCAGCGGCCCGCCGCAGAGCACAAGACCCTGCCGCAAAGCTTCCGCACAGGTCTGCGGTGCGGCAAATACCAGCACCGCCGTGGCTGCACCCAGCAAAAAAAGCCCCGGATACAGCGGTTTGCAGCTTTTACTCATAAGCACGCCCTCCCCCTCCATATATATGGAAGCATGGGCTGTGCAATGTACAAGGCGCGGGACGGGAGGGACAGCGATGGCTAGAGCACACCACAGCCGGCGCACCCCGGGCGACTGGCTGTGCGGACTGTTCCGACAGCCGCCGCCCGGGTTTTACAGCCGCCCTGCCGTATACCTGAGCGGCGACCGGATGGAAATAGAGCATTTTTGCACGGTGTTGTTTTTTGATGAAAACAGGCTGTGCCTGCGGCTGGCGAAGGGGCGGTTCACGGTATACGGCAGCGGACTGCACATCTGCACCCTGACCGCCGCCCGGCTGACGGTACAGGGGCAGTTTTTGCGCACCGATTTTTCCGATGAATAGGAGGCCGCCATGGAAGCTGCAAGCCTTTGGGCAGGGGTACGCTTTACCGCCCGGAACGGCAGCCCCGAGGCGCTTTTGACCGAAGCCGCCGGGCAAGGGCTGCATTTATATGGCATTTCTTCCCTGCCCGGCGGCTTTTGCGCCCATTGCGCAACTTGGCAGTACCGGCGGCTTGCTGCACTTGCCCGGCACAGGCGGGTGCGGCTGCGGATAGAAAAACGTATGGGACTCTATTTTTTGCTGCGTCCGCTGCTGCGGCGCAAGGGGCTATGGACAGGGCTTGTCGCTTGGGGGCTGGTACTGGTCTGGCTGCAAGGGCTTATATGGGCGGTGGACTACGGCAGCCTGACCACCGGGCAGCGGGCGCGGGCGGGTGCAGTGCTGCGCAGCTGCGGGCTGCAGCCCGGCACTGCTGTAACCGAGGAGCTGCTGCGCTGCGGAGAGTATGCCCTGCTGGAAAGCGGCGAGTTCTCGTGGGCAAGTCTGAATTTTGAAAAAGGCCGTCTTGCGGTGGAGGCTGCCCCTGCCCGCGCCCGGCCCGAGATCGCCGCAGGCACCCTGCACGGGCTGCGGGCAAAGTGCAATGGGACGGTGCTGCGTACAAATCTTGCCAGCGGCACCATGCTGGTAGTACCCGGGCAGACTGTGGAAGCCGGACAAGGGCTGATCGGCACAGCGCGCAGCGAGCGGGACGGCACGCTGATCTTTGCCCCGGCGGTAGGCACAGTGGTGGCACAGCTGGAGTGGCAAACAGCTCAGAGCGTTCCGCTGGCAGAGACCCTGCCGCAGCTGACCGGCGAAAGCACAACAAATTACCGGCTATTTTTTGCGGGGCATTCTGCCGTACTCCCACCCTCTGCGTCCGATGGGGACGGGCTGTGCCGCACCCGGCAGCTGCAATTAGAGGTTTTCGGTCTGCCCCTGCCCTGCGCGGTGGAGGAGACTACCTTTTATGCGCAGCAGCAGGAGACGCTG
>CAVKCU010000215.1:0-3408 GCA_963654645.1 Clostridiales bacterium
GGCGACCGGGAAAAGAAGCTGGAAATCTTAAAAGACCCGCACTGCGGTGCCTTTGCGGTCATCCGGCTATGCAGCTATTTTACGGCTTACCTCTGCCTTGCCGCCTGCGTGCAGTTCACGCCCCGGGTGGGCGTGCTGTGGACGCTGGCGCTGGTGCTGGAACGGGCGCTTTCCGGCCTTGCGGTGGCGGCCTTTCCCATGGCGAAAAACACCGGTCTTGCACACACCTTTGCCTCTGCCGCTGACCGCACCGCTGTGCGCAATGTGCTGGCAGTGCTGGCAGTGCTGCTTTGCGGGGCGCTGCTTGCTTTAGGCGGCGGAGCGCTGGCAGCAGTTGCAATTATGCTGTTTTTGTGGTATCACCATGTAGCCGTGCAACAGCTGGGCGGCATTACCGGCGATCTTGCCGGGTGGTTTTTGCAAAAGACCGAGCTTTGGATGCTGGCGGCGCTGTGTGCCTGCCAATGGGGAGGGCTGTTATGATCTTGATCACCGGGCCGCTTTACAGCGGCAAACGCACCTTTGCCCGCACCCTGCCCGGCTGCTGCATCGCGGATGCGCAGCAGCTTGCCGCCGGGTGCAAAAGCAACGCTGAGCTTGAGAAACTCGCGGACAAATTATCCGCTTATGATATCGTACTGTCCACCGAGGTGGGCGGCGGTGTGGTGCCCATAGACCCCGCAGAACGTGCCGCGCGAGAAAACGCCGGGCGGCTGGCCTGTATGCTGGCAGCGCGCGCCAAGTGCGTGGTGCAGATGTTCTGCGGCATCCCCACCGTTTTGAAAGGAGAATTGCCCGAATGCTGATCTATTTATTGCGTCACGGTCTGACTGAATACAACGCTGAAAAACGCTATCAGGGGCAGCGGGACATTCCCCTTTCTGCCGCCGGGCGTGCTGCGCTGTGCCGGGCGGATATCTCCCCCAAGACCGTGTACATCACTCCCCTTTGCCGCACCCGGCAGACCGCTGAGGTGCTGTTCCCGGACGCAAAGCTTGTAGAAATAGACGGGCTGAAGGAGATGTGCTTTGGCAGCTTTGAGGGGAGAAACTATATCGAAATGGAGCACGACCCGGACTACCTTGCATGGGTAGCTGCCAACTGCGAAAGCCCCTGCCCGGACGGCGAAACTAAGGCTGCGTTTTGTGATCGCATCTGCACGGCTTTTTCTGCACTGGTGGACAAAGCCTTTGCGGACGGCGAGGAGATGCTGGTCATTTTAGCCCACGGCGGCACCCAGATGGCTGCCATGGAGCGCTATGCCCTGCCCCACAAGGATTATTACGAATGGTGCGCCCCCAATGCCGGCGGCTTTGTGCTGGATGCCCGGGACTGGGCGGAAAAGCAAGTGCTGCATCTTTTAAAGACCGTACAGTACATAAGGGAGGCGCAGAAATGATCGGCTGCGCAGTATTGGGCGGCTTTGTGCTGGATGCGATTTTCGGCGACCCTGCGTGGCTGCCGCACCCGGTGGTGTACATGGGCAAGGCCATCTCTGCGCTGGAAAAAGGGCTGCGTGCCCGCCTGCCCAAAACGCCGGAGGGTGAGCTTTTGGGCGGGCGCATACTAGCCTTTTGTCTGCCGGTGGGCACCCTTGCACTCACAAGCCTTGTCTGCATGGGAGCCGCCGCCCTGCACCCGCTGCTGGGGCTAGCGGTGCAGATGTTCTGGTGCGGACAGGCACTGGCGGCAAAGGGGCTTGCGCAGGAGAGCATGAACGTTTACCGAGAGCTGATAAAGCCTGACCTGCCCGCCGCCCGCACTGCTGTGAGCCGCATCGTGGGGCGGGACACCGAGGCGTTGACCGCCGAGGGCGTGACCAAGGCTGCTGTGGAAACGGTTGCCGAAAACGCCAGCGACGGCGTGATTGCACCGCTTTTATATATGCTGCTGGGCGGCGCACCGCTGGCACTTACTTATAAAGCCATCAACACCATGGACAGCATGGTGGGCTATAAAAACACGCAGTATCTCTATTTTGGTCGTGCTGCGGCAAAGCTGGACGATATTGCGAACTACCTGCCCAGCCGCATTGCCGCTTTGCTGTGGGTAGCCGCTGCCGCCCTGACCGGCAGCGATGCCCGCAGCGCGTGGCGCATCTGGCGGCGGGACAGACGCAACCACGCCAGCCCCAACAGCGCCCAGACTGAAAGTGCCTGCGCCGGTGCGCTGAACGTGCAGCTGGCGGGACCCGCCTATTATTTTGGTGAATACTACCCTAAGCCCACCATCGGCGATGCCGTGCGTTCCATTGAGCCGGAGGATATCCGCCGCGCGGACCGCATGATGTACGCCGAAAGCCTGCTGGCGCTGGCGCTTGGGCTATTGATACGAGGTATTTTATGATGCAGCTGGTACATGGCGGCGACTGGGCCGGTTACCGGGCACAATACGGACAGGATGCGCTGGATCTTTCGGCAAACGTCAGCCCGCTGGGACTGCCGGAAGGGGTGGCAAAGGCCATTACTGCCGCGCTTGCCGCCGCAGACCGTTACCCTGACCCTCTCTGCCGCGCTTTGCGGGCAAAGCTGGCGGTGCACGAGAAAGTGCCCGCAGAACACATCCTCTGCGGCAACGGCGCGGCAGACCTGATTTTTCGGCTGGTGTGGGCGGCAAAGCCCCGCACCGCCCTGCTGCCCGCCCCTACCTTTGCGGAGTACGCCGCTGCGCTGGAAACCGCAGGCTGCACCGTCCGGCGGCATTTTCTGCGGGAGAGCGAAGATTTTGCAGTGACAGAAGCGTTTGTTTCCGCAGTGAACGAGGACACCGGCATGGTATTCCTCTGCCAGCCCAATAATCCCACCGGGCAGCTGACACGGTTGCCGCTGGTGGAAGCGCTGCTGCACCGGTGCGAGGCTTGCGGTGCGCTGCTGGTGGTGGACGAGTGCTTTCTGGACTTTTTGCCGGAAAGTGAGGCGCTGTCTGCCAAAAAGCTGCTGGCAAGCCCGCGCCTTATCCTCCTGAAAGCCTTTACAAAGCTGTACGGCATGGCAGGGGTGCGGCTGGGCTACTGCCTGTGCAGCAACACCGCTCTGCTGGACAAAATGCAGGCTGCCGGGCAGCCGTGGGCAGTCTCCAGCCTTGCACAGGCGGCGGGGCTGGCGGCGCTGGACGAGACTGCCTATGTGGCGCGGGTGCAGACGCTTATTGCGCAGCAGCGTCCTGTTTTGCGGGACGGTCTGCGCGCGCTGGGGCTGCGGGTGCTGGATGGCAGCGCGAATTATCTGCTTTTTCAGGCACCGGAAACGCTGGGCGACAGCCTGCGGCAGCGCGGCATCGTGCTGCGCAGCTGCGGCAACTACCCCGGGTTAGACGGCAGCTGGTACCGCACCGCCGTGCGCACCGCGCCAGAAAACCAGCAGCTTTTAAAAGCCTTACAGGAGGTGCTTACATGAGCCGGGCAAAATG
>CAVKCU010000216.1:0-3390 GCA_963654645.1 Clostridiales bacterium
ATGCTTCTGTGGCTGCCGGTTCTGAGGGCAACCTGATGGTCGGTGCAAACTGCGCCGGCTTCCTGAAGGTCGCTACCGCCATGATGGCACAGGGCATCACCTACTAAGCTTTTCTCTGTATCCCAAGGGGCTGCTGCACAGACTGCTGTGCGGCAGCCTTTTTCATTGTTTGTTATATACGTACAATTGCCCGCCGCAGGCGGCATCTCGCACAAGAAGCGGCGCAATGTGTGTGGCATATTTGGTGCAGCTGTCACTTGAAGATTTTTCAGGAATCTGTATAATATCAGGTATCGGAACAAAGGCGTTCCGCAGGGGCATCCTATGCCCTTGCGGGGCGTCTTTTTCTTTTTGCAGGGGATAAAAAGCTGCGGAGGGTGCCGCAGCCCCCGGTAAGCAAACAAGTAAAAAGGATGGGAAAGACTATGGAAAACTTTACAGAGCAGAAAACCACCCTTGGTCTGTACGACCCACAGTTTGAGCACGATGCCTGCGGCATCGGCGCTGTGGTGGACATCAAGGGACGTAAAAGCCACCAGACGGTGGACGATGCACTGTCCATCGTGGAGCGGCTGGAGCACCGCGCCGGCAAGGACGCCGAGGGCAAGACCGGCGACGGCGTGGGCATCCTGCTACAGATCAGCCACAAGTTCTTCTCCAAGGTTGCCGAGGAGCTGAACATCCGGCTGGGCAACGAGCGAGAGTACGGCGTGGGTATGTTCTTCTTCCCCCAGAACGAGCACCTGCGGGCGCAGGCCATGAAGCTGTTCGAGGTGGTCACCCGCAAGGAGGGGCTGGAGTTTCTGGCATGGCGTGAGGTGCCTGTAGACCCCGATGCCGTGGGTCAGAAGGCGCGGGACTGTATGCCCGCCATCTGGCAGTGCTTCATCAAAAAGCCTGCCAAGGTAAGCAAGGGCATCGAGTTTGACCGCCGCCTGTATATTGTGCGCCGCGTGTTCGAGCAGGCCAGCAACGGCACCTATGTGCCCAGCCTGTCCAGCCGCACCATCGTGTACAAAGGTATGTTCCTTGTGCACGACCTGCGCCGCTTCTATGCCGACCTGCAGGACCCGGATTATGAATCTGCCATCGGTATGGTGCACAGCCGCTTTTCTACCAACACCAACCCCAGCTGGATGCGTGCACACCCCAACCGCTTCATCCTGCACAACGGCGAGATCAACACCATCAAGGGCAACACCGACGCCATGCTGGCGCGTGAGGAGAGCATCTCCAGCCCCATTTTGCAGGACGACATGAACAAGATCCTGCCCATCATCAACACTTCCGGCTCGGACTCCGCTATGCTGGATAACGCCTTGGAGTTCATGGTGATGAACGGCATGGACCTGCCGCTGGCTGTGATGATCACCATCCCTGAGCCGTGGGAGAACAACAAGAACATCAGCCAGAAAAAGCGGGATTTCTATCAGTACTACGCCACCATGCTGGAGCCTTGGGACGGCCCTGCCGCCATCCTGTTCTCGGACGGCGATGTGATGGGCGCGGTGCTGGACCGCAACGGTCTGCGCCCCAGCCGCTACTACATCACCAAGGACGGCCGCATGATCCTGTCCTCTGAGGTGGGCGTGCTGGAATGCGACCCGGAGAATATTCTGGTCAAGGAGCGCCTGCGCCCCGGCAAGATGCTGCTGGTGGATACCGTCAAGGGCGAGGTTGTGGACGATGAAAAGCTGAAAGAATTTTACGCCAGCCGCGAGCCCTACGGCGAGTGGATCGACCGCAATCTGGTGCAGCTGAGCGGGCTGAAGATCCCCAACGTGAAGGTGGAGAGCTACACCGGCGAGCAGCTGACCCGGCTGCAGAAGGTGTTCGGCTACAAGTACGAGGACGTGAACACCATGATCCTTGCCATGGCGCGGGCGGGCGCAGAGCCTTCTGGTGCCATGGGTACCGACACCCCGCTTGCTGTGCTCAGCAGCCAGCATCCCCCGCTGTTCAACTACTTCAAGCAGCGGTTTGCACAGGTGACCAACCCCCCTATCGATGCCATCCGGGAAAAGGTGGTCACCTCCACCAGCGTTTACATTGGCGCTCACGGCAACCTGCTGGAGGATAAGCCCGAGAACTGCAAGGTGCTCAAGGTGCACAACCCCATCCTGACCAACACCGACCTGTTGAAGATCAAGTACATGAACGTGCCGGGCTTCAAGGTAGCTACGGTGTCCATCAACTACTACAAGAACACCAGTCTGGAAAAGGCCATCGACCGGGTATTCCTGGAGGTCGACCGTGCCTACAAGGAGGGTGCAAACATCATCATCCTGTCCGACCGCGATGTGGATGAATACCATGTGACCATCCCCAGCCTGCTGGCAGTTTCCGCGGTTTCGCAGTACCTGATCCGTACCAAAAAGAGCACTGCGCTGGCCCTCATTCTGGAAAGTGCAGAGCCGCGCGAGGTGCACCACTTTGCCACCCTGCTGGGCTACGGTGCCTGCGCCATCAACCCCTATCTGGCACACGAGACCATCGGGCAGCTGATCGACGAGGGTCTGCTGGACAAGGACTACTACGCCGCCGTGCAGGACTACGACAACGCCATCCTCAGCGGCATCGTGAAGATCGCCTCCAAGATGGGCATTTCCACCATCCAGAGCTACCAGAGCAGCCAGATCTTTGAGGCTGTGGGCATCTCGAAGGAGGTCATTGACAAATACTTTACCGGCACGGTGAGCCGTGTGGGCGGTGTGAGCATGGCAGACATTCAGGCCGATGTGGAAGCGCAGCACAATGCCGCCTTTGACCCGCTGGGACTGGATATCAACATGGAGCTGGCTGACAGCGGTGCCCACAAGTTCCGCAGCGGCAAGGAAGAGCATCTGTTCAACCCCCAGACCATCCACCTGTTCCAGAAGGCCTGCCGCACCGGCGATTACGACACCTTCAAGCAGTTCACCCAGACGGTGGACAACATGGGTGCCGAGGGTGTGCATCTGCGCAGCCTGCTGGACTTCAACTACGCCGCAGACGGCGGCATCCCGCTGGAGGAGGTAGAGCCGGTCTCCAGCATCGTCAAGCGGTTCAAGGGCGCTGCCATGAGCTACGGCGCACTGAGCAGCGAGGCACACGAGACCATTGCCATTGCCCTGAACCGTCTGGGCGGCCGCAGCAATACCGGCGAGGGCGGCGAGCCCGAGGAGCGCTACCACAGCGAGAGCAATTCCAAAATTAAACAAGTGGCTTCTGCCCGCTTTGGCGTGACCAGCAAGTATCTGGTAAGCGCCGAGGAGATCCAGATCAAGCTGGCACAGGGCGCAAAGCCCGGCGAGGGCGGCAACCTGCCCGGTGCCAAGGTGTACCCGTGGATCGCCAAGACCCGCCACAGCACCACCGGCGTGGGCCTGATCTCTCCCCCGCCCCACCACG
>CAVKCU010000217.1:0-3364 GCA_963654645.1 Clostridiales bacterium
TCAAGGATAACGGCATTGGCATCAACAAGGAGTTCCAGAAGCACATCTTTGAGGAATTCAGCCGGGAGGAAAGCTCCACCGTCAGCGGCATTCAGGGCACGGGTCTGGGCCTTTCCATCACCAAGAACATCGTGGATCTGATGGGCGGCACTATCACCCTTGAAAGTGAGCCGGGCAAGGGCAGCGAGTTCATCGTGGACCTCTGCTTCCCCCTCAGCGGGCAGAAGGCGGAGATCAAGCAGCTGCCCCAGCTGGAGGGGCTGCGGGCGCTGGTGGCGGACGACGACAACAACACCTGCCTGAGCGTCAGCACCATGCTTTCCAAGATCGGCATGCGCCCGGAGTGGACCATCTCCGGCAAGGAGGCGGTCATCCGCACCAAGTACGCCGTGGAGCAGGGCGATGCTTTCAGCGTGTATATCATCGACTGGCTCATCCCGGATATGAACGGCATCGAGATCGTGCGGCAGATCCGCAAGGTCATCGGGGACAGCTGTCCCATCATCATCCTGACCGCCTACGACTGGGCGGATATCGAGGAGGAGGCGCGCGCCGCCGGTGTGACCGCCTTCTGCGAAAAGCCGCTGTTCCTCTCGGAGCTGCGCAAGGTGCTGGCAGAACCCTTCCGGGTGCAGCCGGCGCAGACGCCCGCTCTGCCGTCCAAGGCAAGCTTTGACGGCAAGCACTTGCTGCTGGTGGAGGATAACGCCCTGAACCGGGAGATCGCCATGGAGATCTTAAAGGAAGAGGGCTTCCTTGTGGACACCGCCGAGGACGGCGTTGAAGCGGTGGAAAAGATGGAGCAATCCGCGCCCGGGCAGTACGACCTGATCTTGATGGACATCCAGATGCCTCGGATGGACGGCTACGAAGCTACCCGGCGCATCCGCGCTCTGCCCGACCCGCATAAGGCGGGCATCCCCATTTTTGCCATGACCGCCAACGCCTTTGAGGAGGATAAGCAGAACGCCCTGAAGGCGGGCATGAACGGACACATCGCAAAGCCGCTGGATATCCCGCATCTGTTGCAGGTGCTGGAAGAAGCGCTGAAGTAAGAACCCTCTCAGTCAAAGCCTTGCGGCTTTGCCAGCTCCCCCGAAAGGGGGAGCTTTTTTGTTGCTGCGGGGCAGAAAAGCATGGGTTTGCGTCTATTCTGCAAACTTTTTGTGAACCCTATTGACAAAGCGGGTGGACAGGAGTATATTTTTAGCAGTCGAACAGATAGAGTGCTAAAGACAAAACAAACTGCTCCGCAGGAGGTGTGCAAGACCATGAAAAAGAATATCCATACAATCAAATCAGGGCTCTGCCGCCGCCGGACGCAGAGCTGTTAGCAAAGAATGTATCTGTCCGCTAAAATAAACCTTCCGGTATGAATGGAGGCTTGACTTTATGAATACCAATCAATATACCCAAAAGACCCTTGAGGCTCTGCAGGCAGCCCAGCAGCTGGCGGTGGAGTACCAGCATAACGCGCTGGAACCCGCCCACCTGCTGCACGCACTGGCTGCGCAGGAAAACGGTCTGATCCCTCAGCTGCTGCAAAAGCTGAACGTTGACCCCGGCAGCTTTGCCGCCGCCGTGGCGGAAAAGCTTTCTGCGCTGCCCCGGGTGTCCGGCTCCGGTCGCGACCCCGATAAGGTCTATATCTCGCAGGCCACCGATAAGGTGCTCAGCGCCGCCGCCCGCGAAGCCAAGGCCATGAAGGACGACTTCATCAGCGTGGAGCATCTGTTCCTTGGTCTGCTGGACGAGCAGGACCAGACCACCAGTGAGCTGTTCCGCGCCTTCAACCTGAAAAAGGACGCCTTTTTGCAGCAGCTTACCGCCGTGCGCGGCAACCAGCGGGTGACCACCGATAACCCGGAGGATACCTACAATGCACTGCAGAAGTACGGTCAGGATCTGGTGGAGCTTGCCCGCAAACAGAAGCTGGACCCTGTCATCGGACGCGATCAGGAGATCCGCAATGTGATCCGTATCCTGTCCCGTAAGACCAAAAACAACCCCTGCCTGATCGGTGAGCCCGGCGTTGGTAAGACCGCCATCGCCGAGGGTCTGGCGCAGCGTATCGTGCGCGGCGATGTGCCCGAAAACCTGAAGGACCGCACCGTGTTCAGTCTGGACATGGGCGCTCTGGTGGCAGGTGCAAAGTACCGCGGCGAGTTTGAGGAGCGCTTGAAGAGCGTGCTGAACGAGGTGAAGAAGAGCGAGGGCAAGATCATCCTCTTCATCGATGAGCTGCACACCATCGTGGGTGCCGGTAAGACCGACGGCGCTATGGACGCAGGCAACCTGCTCAAGCCCATGCTGGCGCGGGGCGAGCTGCACTGCATCGGCGCGACCACGCTGGACGAGTACCGCCAGTATATCGAAAAAGACCCCGCACTGGAGCGCCGGTTCCAGCCGGTGCAGGTGGATGAGCCTACTGTGGAGGATACCATCTCCATCCTGCGCGGTCTGAAGGAGCGCTACGAGGTGTTCCACGGCGTAAAGATCAACGATAACGCCCTGATCGCCGCAGCTACCCTTTCCGACCGCTATATCACCGACCGCTTCCTGCCGGATAAGGCCATCGACCTTGTGGATGAAGCCTGCGCCATGATCAAGACCGAGATGGACAGTATGCCCAGTGAAATGGACGATCTGGCACACCGCATCACCCAGCTGCAGATCGAGCAGGTGAGCCTGAAAAAGGAGACCGATGCCCTGAGCCAGAGCCGCTTGAAGGATCTGGAAAAGGAGCTTGCCGAGCTGCAGGATAAGTTCCGCAGCATGAAGGCAAAGTGGGAGAACGAAAAGAACGCCATTGGCAAGGTGCAGACCCTGCGCGAGCAGATCGAGCAGACCAATGCCGCCATCGAGAAAGCCCAGCGCGAGTACGACCTGAACAAGGCTGCTGAGCTGAAATACGGCAAGCTGCCCCAGCTGCAAAAGCAGCTGGCAGAAGAGGAAAAGGTGGCTGCCGCCAAGAAGGAGGACAGCCTGCTGCGCGACCGCGTGACCGACGAGGAGATCGCCCGCATCGTGGCCCGCTGGACCGGCATCCCGGTGGAAAAGCTGGTGGAGGGCGAGCGCGAGAAGCTGCTGCATCTGGACGATGTGCTGCACCAGCGGGTCATCGGGCAGGACGAGGCTGTGACCAAGGTGAGTGAAGCCATCCTGCGCAGCCGCGCCGGTATCGCCAACCCCAACCGCCCCATCGGCAGCTTCCTGTTCCTCGGCCCCACCGGCGTGGGCAAGACCGAGCTGGCCAAGGCACTGGCACAGGCACTGTTTGATGACGAGCGCAACATGGTGCGTATCGATATGACCGAATATATGGAGAAGTTCAGCGTCAGCCGCCTGATCGGCGCGCCTCCGG
>CAVKCU010000218.1:0-3309 GCA_963654645.1 Clostridiales bacterium
TGCAGCGCAACGGCGAGACCTTCCGCCGCAAGAAACTCTACCGGGTGATGATCCGCTATGTTGCCCCGGTGATGATGCTGGTGCTGTTTTTGCAGTCCACCGGAATCCTTGCTTAAGCCGTAAAGCCCCTGCGGGCTTTTGGGAAACCGGACGAGCAGAAAGGGACTCGCCCCGACACGCCCGGTTCCGTTATCATGGGAGGGAAAGTTCTATGAAAATTATCGTGATCGGTGCAGGTGCCATGGGCTGTCTGTATGGTGCATATCTGAGCAAGCACAACGATGTGACCATGCTGGACGTCTACGAGCCGCAGGTAGAGAACATCAACCAAAACGGCATCACTGTGCTGGAAGAAGACGGCACCGAACAGCACTTTTCGGGCATCCGTGCCATGAAGTCCGGCACCTGCAAAGAGGTGGCCGACCTCGTCATCGTCTTCGTCAAGTCCACCCACACGGAAAGCTCTCTGGAAGAAAACAAAGACCTGTTCGGCGAGAACACCCTCGTGATGACCCTGCAGAACGGTGCGGGGAACGATCGCAAAATTGCAAAGTACGTCAGAACTGAGAACATTATCATCGGCACCAGCAAGCACAACTCTGTAAACCTTGGCGGCGGCAAGATCCGCCACAGCGGAAACGGCGTGACCACCATCGGCAGCAATCTGGAAGAAAACACCCACCTTCAGACGGTGGCCGACCTGCTGACCGAAGCGGGCTTCCAGTCCGCTGTTTCGGACGATATCCAGCGCATTATCTGGAGCAAGCTGTTCGTGAACCTGTCCATCAACACCTTCACCGCTATCACCGAAACGCCTATCGCCTACATGATCGAAAATCAGTACGCATGGGACTTTGCTGAAAAGATGATCTGCGAGGCTGTGGACGTGGCCGAAGCAGACGGCACCCACTTCTCCTATATGGAGGTGCTGGACATGGTGCATCGCGTCTGCGAGAACGCCGGCAAAGGCTACTCCTCCATGTATCAGGACGTGAAGCGCTGCATTCCCACGGAAATTGACGCCATCAACGGTGCCATTGTGGAGCAGGCCCGCCTCTACAATGTGTCGGTGCCCTACAACAGCCTAATCGTGGATCTGATCCACGCCATTGAGGGTGCGTATAAGTATCGGAAAGACTAAGTATACCAGGTTTAGCGGATGGTTCTGCGGAGCCATCCGTTTTTTCTGTTCTATCCAATCTGATCTTCCTTGCGATTCTACTGGGCGTGTGGTTTTTGCTCCGCTGAGCGTGGCAGCAGGCAGCTCTATGAAAATCTTTCTTCCTGCAGCCCGGCAGACCATCACCCACTTCGTGCTGAGGTTTATGAAGTATAGCAATTCAACTTTTTTACCCGAAGCCACATAAAAATGCATTGACGCGCCACGGTTTTTCAGGTATGATAAAAAGGTCATTCTATTAACAAAATGTGGATGACCAAAGAAAGAGGGAACAATATGAACTATGGCATTTTAAGTCTGCTGCCACCCATCGTGGCAGTCATTCTTGCCATCTGGAGCAAAAACGTCATCCTTTCACTGTTTTGCGGCGGCTTTGTAGGGGCGATGATCTTCTGCAGCGGCAACCCGTTTGCGGCGGTGCACTCCATGATCGGCGATTACTTTTTCATACAGCTCACCGACTCGTACAATGCGGGCGTGCTGGTGCTAATCGTATTCATTGGCGGCTTTATCAAGCTGGTGGAAAAATCCGGCGGTGCGCAGGCTTTTGGCAAAAGCGTATACCGCATTGTGAATACCAAACTCAAGGCGCAGCTGTGTGCTTGGCTGGGCGGCATCCTGATTTTCTTCTCCGACCTCGGCACCCCGCTGCTAGTGGGTCCGGTGTTCCGCCCGCTGTTCGATAAGCTAAGAATTTCGCGTCAGAAACTTGCATGGATTCTGGACTCCACCTCCTCTCCGGTGGCCATTCTGATTCCATTCATCGGCTGGGGTGTGTACATCATGGGTCTGATTCAGGCCGAGTTCGACAATCTGGGCGTTATGGAATCCGACTACACCACTTTTGTGCAGGCCATTCCGTTCCAGCTGTACGCCATCCTTGCCATCATCATGATCCCGCTGGTGGCTTTTACCAAAAAAGATTTCTCCCTGATGAAAAAGGCTGAGCAGGAAGCAGCTGCCCGTGATTACTCCTTTGACGAAACTCTGCCCGAAATGGAAGGTGAAGCCGACGGCTATTCCCTGAAAAATGCAAAGCCTGTTATGGTCATCCTACCCATTGTGGTCACCTTTGCAACGCTGTTCATCACACTAGCACCGCAAGGTTTTCCCTTCAAAAAAGTAGGCGGCAACGATTTCCGTGTGGCACTGACCATGGGCTACCTGTTTGGTGCGCTGGTGCTGATGGCCCTCATCCGCACTTTCAAGGTAATGGATTTCAAGGCTACCTTTAAGATTTACGTAGACGGCATGAAGAGCATGACCGATGTTGCCGTGACGCTGGTGCTGGCATGGTCTCTGGGTAGCATGATCAGCGGCCTGGGCACTGCCAGCTTCATTGTGGACACCATGCAGCGGATGCAGTTCTCGCCGGTGCTGGTGCCTGCGTTCATCTTCCTGTTCGGCGCGTTCGTGTCCTTTGCCACCGGCAGTTCCTGGGGCACCTTTGCCATCATGATGCCGCTGGCCATCCCCATGGCACACGCATTCAGCATTCCCTATGCCATTGCAGCGGGTGCAGTGCTCTCTGGTGGCCTGTTCGGCGACCACTGCTCTCCCATTTCGGATACCACGATCCTCTCTTCTACCGGTGCTGAGTGCGAACTCGTGGAACATGTAAAGACCCAGCTGCCCTACGCTGTGGTAAACGGCGTCATTGCCTTTGCGTGCTACATTTTGGTGGGCTTTACCTACAGCCCGCTGGTGGTGCTGCTAGCCGTTGCGCTGCAGGCTGCCGTCATTTTAGCATGGAACCGGATGGACGTTAAAAAAGTCTAACTTTTCGCAGTTTTTACATAAGCTGTCCGCAGTACAAATCACTGCGGGCAGCTTATGTTTTTCTCATTTAGCAGGCATTGTGCCGTTTACACATGAACGAAGATAAAAGATAGCCTGCTCAAACCGCGTTTTTCTGTTTTCTCTTGACGATGCCCCGCCAAGGGAGTAGGATAGTGCTGCAAAAAAGATTGCAGAAGCTGTTGCTCTGAAATACCAAAAAAGACCGTCCGGCACCGCAGCAGGACTGCCTTTGTAACTATAAGGATGTGTCTCTATGAAACTCAAACAATTTCTCCAGCAGGAAACGGTCCTCACCGCAGCCGCTGTGCTGGCCGTTGTCTCCGCCTTCT
>CAVKCU010000219.1:0-3287 GCA_963654645.1 Clostridiales bacterium
TCGCGGCGGCAGCGCAGACCCACAGAGAGGGTGGCGCTGCTGCCCAGATGCCGCAGGGTGACGCGGGTACCGGACTTCTGCCCCTCGCACAGCAGCGAAAGGTTCAGGGTGGTGGTGTTCTTCTCGGTCACCAGCACCAGCGTTTTCACGCCGCTGGCCTGCAGAGCCTGCATATCCTCGATGGTGGTGCGGAAAGTAGCCACCTCGGCGGGCACATCCAGCGTCAGCACACCGTCCTTCTGGCGGGCAGTGTACAGCAGCTGCTTGCCCAGCAGACCCTTGACGGTGTAGCGCGCCTCGGTCTTTGCGGTGTCAGCCAGCTCGTCGCCGGAGATCAGCATGATGTTGCCCTGAATGGGGTTGCCCTCCGGGGCGCCGTAGCCGCCGTAGCTGGGGTCTTTTTCGCCCACGGCAACATCGGCACTGTGCAGTGCGATATCGCCCTGCACCATCTGCTCCTGCGGGGGCAGATAGCCCTCCACGCAGGTAGAATCAACCTCGGCGGCAAATGCACCTACGCTCAGCATGGCGGCGGCACACACCGCCACAGCGGCACAGCTCAGGGTACGGACAAACTTTTTGTTCAGCATCTTCATAGGAAATACCTCCTGAAAACGGCAGCCGCAGGGACTGCCTTTGTTTTTTTGCATCATAATCTTTTTTTAAACCATGGTTCAGCTGCGGCGTATCCATAATGGAAAACCGCCGTATCTGTTCTATAAACGGATACGGCGGTCGGATTATTGCAAATGATTCAAAATTTTTTATTTTCAGGAATTCTCCGGTTTGTTTTCTGCATCGTCGCGGTTGAGGATATCCATGAACTCCTCGCCGGTGATGGTCTCCTTCTGGTACAGGTACTGTGCCAGCTCGTCCAGCTTTGCACGGTTCTCGGTCAGAATGCGGATGGCCTTTTCGTGCTGGGTCTTGACCAGCTCTACCACCTTCTGGTCGATCTCGCGCTGGGTCTGAGCACTGCAGGCCAGCGAGGTGTCGCCGCCCAGATACTGGTTGTTGACGGTTTCCAGCGCCACCATGTCAAATTCATCACTCATGCCGTAGCGGGTCAGCATGGCGCGGGCAAGCTTGGTGGCCTGCTCGATATCGTTGGATGCGCCGGTGGTGATGGAATTGAAAGCCACCTCTTCGGCGGCGCGACCGCCAGTCAGGGTGGCAATCTTGTTCTCCAGCTCGGCTTTGTTCATCAGATAGTGGTTGCCCTCGTCTACCTGCATGGTATAGCCCAGTGCACCGGAGGTGCGGGGGATGATGGTGATCTTCTGCACCGGGGCAGAGTTGGACTGCTTGGCAGCCACAAGGGCGTGACCGATCTCGTGGTAGGCTACGATGCACTTTTCATGGTCGGTCAGGATGGAATTCTTCTTCTGGTAACCGGCAATGACCACCTCGATGCTCTCCTCAAGATCGGCTTGGGTCACGCTCTTGCGCCCTGCACGCACGGCACGCAGGGCAGCTTCGTTCACAATGTTGGCAAGCTCTGCGCCGGATGCACCGGAGGCCATGCGCGCCACGGTGTTGAAATCCACACCCGGGGCAATCTTCACCTTTTTGGCGTGTACCTTCAAAATCTCCTCGCGGCCCTTCAGGTCGGGCAGCTCCACAGGCACGCGGCGGTCGAACCGACCGGGACGAGTCAGGGCGGGGTCGAGGGAATCCGGGCGGTTGGTAGCCGCCAGAATGATGACGCCGGTGTTGCCCTCAAAGCCGTCCATCTCGGTAAGCAGCTGGTTCAGGGTCTGTTCGCGCTCGTCATTGCCGCCAAGCTGACCGCTGTTGCGCTTCTGACCAATGGCATCAATTTCATCGATAAATACGATGCAGGGCGCTTTCTCCTTGGCCTGTCTGAACAGGTCGCGCACCTTGGAGGCACCCATGCCCACGAACATCTCCACGAACTCCGAGCCGGAGATGGAGAAGAAGGGCACGTTGGATTCACCTGCCACGGCCTTTGCCAGCATGGTCTTGCCGGTGCCCGGAGGGCCTACCAGCAGAATGCCTTTGGGCATGGAGGCGCCGATCTCCTCATACTGCTTGGGATCGTGCAGATAATTGACGATCTCCTGCAAATTCTCCTTGGCTTCGTCTTCACCGGCAACGTCCGCAAAGCGGATGCCGTGGGTAGACTGCACATAGACCTTTGCGTTGGATTTGCCCGCGCCGCCAAACATCATGGCACCCGGACCGCCGCCTGCCTTTTCCATCAGCTTTTTGTTCATCTGGTTGCCGATGAAGCTGAACAGCAGGATGGGCAGCACGAACCACAGCAGAAAGCTGAGCACCGGCGAACCCTGCTCCACGATCTCGCTGGAGAACTGCGCGCCCGCATCGTACAGGCGCTCGGTCAGACCGGGGTCGTTCATCAGGCCGGTCTTGTAGATCTGCTTGTTGTCCTTATCCGTAAAAATGATCTGGTTGGACTGGATATCCACCTTGCCGATGTTCTCCTGCTCGGTCATGCTCATAAAGGTGCCGTAGTCTACCTCCTGCACCTGACGCTCTGCCAGCCATGGCATGACCACGAGGTTGATGACCAGCAGCACCAGCAGCACGATGGCATAGTAGATAGCCAACGGCTTTTTGGATGGCTTGACTTCTTTCATGGAATCTTCCTCCTTCTATATAAAGTGGGCTTCCACCCGTTTGCTGCGTCCAGTATACCACATTCTGCTGCCCGGCAACAGCGCAGCGAGGGCAACTTTGCAAAAACTTAGCAGTTTCTTAACAAAGAGAGCCAGACCCGCCCAGTTGCTATATGATGTGTGTACAAAAGGCTTGCCGGAAAAAGCTTTCCCCCGGTCGGGGGAAGGTGGCGCGCAGCGCCGGATGAGGGTGCAGGAAAGCAATAACTTCAATTTTGCATGATTTACCCTGTAGTATTATGAAATGCTTTCATCTTTATCCTGAACCAAACTTCTTGACACTTTCTGGCAGGCGTGCTAAAATTATCTCACTTTCAACAAAGCGCAAATGCGTTGACGGGGATAAAACGATCTTTCTTCTGCGTGCAGAGAGCCGCCGGGTGGTGCAAGGCGGGTGCAGAGGGGTTCGGATACTGGCCCCCGAGCGGCGGAGCTGAACGGACAAGTAGGCTTTGACGGACGCCCACCGTTACAGGGGCAGCGATTCGCCGTTTGGGCCGATCGTGCAAAGTGGCTGTACCTGACCGTGCAGCAAGGAGAGTGGTACCACGGGTGCCCTGTAAAAGCTATTTACAGGCTCTCGTCTCTCAAGGTTTTCGCCTTGAAAGACGGGAGCCTTTTTGTATG
>CAVKCU010000220.1:0-3271 GCA_963654645.1 Clostridiales bacterium
ACTACGAGCTCCCCTCTACCGGCGGGTCCGGTACACTCCCGTACACAGCCGTGGGCGGCACAATGATGCTGACCGCGCTGGCATATAGTTTTATCCACCGCAAGCGCAGACGCGAAGGGAGGGCAGATGATTAAACTGCACTTCCCTGCTGGCTGCCCGGAGCTTAAACCCCGCCCGCCCAGCACAAAGTTTACGCGATAGTCCGAACAAAACCACACCCCTACCCCCCCCTGCACAAAATGCAGGGGGCGGCAAGGGGCAGAAAAAAGAAAGGGGCTTTTTCCATGAAAAAAGCAATGAAGAAACTCATGGCTGCGCTGCTGGCAGTTGCCATGGTCTGCGCCATGGCGATCCCGGCGTTTGCCGCAGTAGACATCACGAGCCACACTTTTGAAGCTTATCAGATTTTCGCCGGTGATCTTAATGAGGGCACCCTGTCAAACGTTACTTGGGGTTCCAATGTAACAGACTCTGCCGCCTTCTTGAGTGATCTGAAAACCGCCAACACCGCTTATAGCGCTTGCACTGATGCAAAAGGTGTTGCTGAAGTGCTCTCCAATACTCCTAGTTTAGCGTCCGATTTTGCAAAATTCGCTGCTGCACACGTTTCCGGCACAGCTGTGGCATCTGGCACTGGTTCTGTAACCCTGCCGAGCGCTGGTTATTACCTGATCGTCGATACCACCAATGTTGCCGATAAGCACGATGCAAAGAATTTGAGCTTGCTGAAGGTAAGCGGTGCAACCACGGTAACTCCTCAGGTCAAGACTGATATCCCCACCCTTGAGAAAAAGGTCAAGGACATCAATGATACCGTCGGCGTTGAATCTAACTGGCAGGATTCTGCTGACTACGATATCGGCGATACTATTCCTTATAAGCTGACTGCTACTCTGGGCAAGCTGGACAACTACGACACCTACTATGTAAAGTTTGTCGATACCATGGAACACCTGACTTATGTCGCTGATAGTGCTATTGTCAAAATCGACACTACTACTTTGACCCCCACCCAGTATAAACTCACTTGGGATGCAGCCTCCAAAACTCTGGAGATCGAGATTACTGATGTAAAGGCTCTTGGTGCTGGCAACGGCTCTGTAATCACTGTTAAGTACAATGCTACTCTGGATGATACTGCTGTTATTGGTTCTACCGGCAACCCGAACGAAGCTCATCTGGTATTCTCCAACAACCCGAATGGCGAGGGTTACGGTAAAACTCCCAAGGACAAAAACATTGTTTTTACCTATAAAGTAGACGCTAATAAGGTCAATCCTGAGGGTGCTACCCTGCCCGGTGCTGCTTTCGAGCTGTTTAAACATGTCAAAGATTCCAGCGGTACCCTTACTTGGGAATCCAAGGGTATTATGAATGCTACTAAAAATGCCGATGGCACCTATACCATTACTGATGCTACGAAAACGAATTTCCAGTGGAACGGTATTGATGATGGCGATTACAAACTGGTTGAGGTTGTAACTCCTGCTGGTTATAACACTATGGCAGAGTTGCTTTTCACCGTCACTGCTACACATAGCGAAACTGCCGATGACCCCGTTCTGCTTACCTTGTCTGGTGATGCCTTCACTGGTGATGTTAGCACTGGTGTTTTGACTTCTCAGATTATCAACAACCGCGGCACTACCCTGCCCGGCACCGGCGGCATTGGCACCACCATCTTCTACGTTGTTGGCGGCGGCCTGATGGTTGCAGCAGCCATCCTGCTCATTACCAAAAAGCGCATGGAGAACCGCTAACTTCTCCTTTTCCCCAGCACAGAGCGGGGCTGCAAAGCCCCCGGCTCTGGTCCTGAAACTATAACGTTAGGGAGTAGCCCATGAAAAAGAACAAAAGCACCATTATACTGATCCTCGTCTTTTTCGTGGGTCTATCCGTGATGTTATACCCCACCATCAGCGATTACGTCAACCAGCGCAACCAGTCCCGCGCGGTGGCAAGCTACGCGCAGGACGTGGACAGCATGACCGATGCGGACTACAGCGGATACTTTGACGCCGCCGATGCCTTTAACGCACAGGTAGCTGCCAACGAAAACGCGCTCTACCGCCCGGATCAGCTTACCGGCTACACCGATACGCTGGATATTACCGGCACAGGCATTATGGGCTACATCACCATCGCCAAAATCGGCGTGGAACTGCCCATCTACCACGGCACCAGCGACAGCGTATTGCAGATCGCCGCAGGTCATTTGGAGGGCACCAGCCTGCCGGTGGGCGGCGCGTCCACCCACGCGGTCATCTCGGCGCACCGCGGTCTGCCCAGCGCAAAGCTGTTTACCAACCTTGACCAGCTGGAAGTGGGCGATACCTTTACCATCACCGTGCTGGACCGGGTGCTCACCTACGAGGTGGACAAAATTTCCATCGTGCTGCCCACCGAGACCGACGAGCTGAAGATCGCTGAAGGCAAGGATTATGTCACCCTGATGACCTGCACCCCCTACGGCATCAACACCCACCGCCTGCTGGTGCGCGGACGCCGTGTTGAGACCCCGGATCAGTACAAGCACATCCGCGTTACTGCCGAGGCGCTCAAGATAGAACCTATCATCGTTGCGCCCATTATGGCGCTGCCCATGCTGCTGATCCTGCTGATCGGTATGCTGCTTTCCACACGCAAACGCAAGAAAACAAGAGGTGAAGAACATGAAAAGCATTGATCTGCGTCATCGTCTGGCGGCTGTGCTGCTGGCTGTGTGCCTTGTGGTATGCTGCGCCCTGCCGGCGTTTGCCACCAGTGCCAGCCTTGTGTCCGGGCGGCTGGGCTCGCTCCACGTCCGCCTGTACGACACCCACAATGATATGCCCCTGCGCGGCGGCGAGCTGACCCTGTATCAGGTGGCAGCTGTCAAGCGCACCGGCGGCGACCTGTCCTACGTCTATACCGGCGATTTTACAGGTTGCGGCGTGGTGCTGGGCGATCTTTCCGACAGCACGCTGGCTGACCGGCTGGCGAAGTATCTGCCCACTCTGCCCGCCATTGCCGCCCAGCAGAACGTGGACGAGGAAGGCTACGCCGACTTTACCAAGCTGCCGCAGGGGCTGTATCTGGTCATGCAGACCGAGGCTTCCCACGGCTACGAAGCCATCAAGCCCTTCCTTGTGTCCATTCCCCTGCGGGACGGCGACAGCTGGCTCTACGATGTGGACGCCACCCCCAAGGTAGGTGCTACCATCCCGGACACGCCGGAGACCCCGCCGGACACCCCCGATACGCCCCCGGACACCCCTGAAACACCTCCGGA
>CAVKCU010000221.1:0-3255 GCA_963654645.1 Clostridiales bacterium
TCCTGATCTACCAGCTGCTGGGCATCATCAACCGCACCCGCGCCGGGCAGCTGGCAAAGGGCGCGCTGCTGGTCATGGTGGTGTATCTGGTAGCAAACACCCTGAATATGCGCACCGTTACCTGGCTGCTCAACTCGCTGCTGCAGGTCGGTCTGCTCACCCTTGTGGTGCTGTTCCAGCCCGAGATCCGCCGTGCGCTGGAACGCATGGGTCAGACCGACCAGTGGGCGTCCAAGCTGTTCAACGTAAAGGGGCGCTACAACGACCCCAGCCTGAAGGGCGCGTGGCGCAGCGCCATCATTGCCATCTGCGATGCAGCCGAGCGCTTTTCTGAGACCAAGACCGGCGCGCTCATCGTGCTGGAGCGTCACACCAACCTTTCCGAGATCGTGCGCACCGGCACCCCGGTGAACAGCGCAGTCAATCTGGAGGTGCTGGGCACCATCTTCTACGAGGGCACCCCCCTGCATGACGGTGCCGCCATCATCGAAAACGGGCGCATCAAGGCGGCGGGCTGCGTGCTGCCCCTTTCCAACAATCTGGATCTGGGCAAGGATATGGGCACCCGCCACCGCGCCTGCCTTGGCATTGCGGAAAACTCCGACGCCATTGCCATCGTGGTCAGCGAGGAGACCGGCATCATCTCCATGGCAAAAAATGGCGTGCTGATCCGTCATTTTGACCGCCAGAGCCTGTATACCCGCCTCATTGATGAAATGATCCCCAAGGAGTCCACGGTGGAAAAGAACACCGCCGACAGCTGGGCGGAGCAGGCAAAGAAGCTGTGGAACTGGATCAGCCAGAAGGGGGAGGACGAGCAGCAATGAGCAACCAGCCGAACAAGACGAACGGCGCAAAGCCTGCCGTCAGCAAAAAAAAGAATCTTCTGGATGACCGCCGCATCCGGCTGGCACTGTCCGTGCTGGGCGCTATCGTTGCATGGATGGTGGTCACCATCATCGTCCAGCCCGGCACCACCAATACCATCTATAATGTGCCGGTGGATTATACCTACGATTCCGCTGCCTATACCTCCCGGGGCCTGAGCATCGTCAGCGCCGAGGATAAGACCGTGAACCTGAAGCTTTCCGGCGACGGTTATACCATCGGCGGGCTGAGCGCCTCGGATTTTGTGGTCTACCCGGACTGGTCCAGCGTGCGCGACAGCGGCGAAAAGACCCTGCGGCTGCTGGTGCGCGGTGCAAACGGTCTGCTCAACGGCGTGACCGTGACCATGGAGGGCAGCGACAACACGGTGGATGTGGTGTTTGACGTGGTGGAGGAAAAGACCCTGCCCGTTACCGTTACCACCAACTATCTGCGCATTGCGGACGGCTATATCCTTTACAGCACCGAGGTCTCCAAGGAGACTGTCACCCTGTCCGGCCCCAGCAGCGAGCTGAGCAAGGTGGCTACCTGCACCGCCGAGGCGTCTTACAGCAGCGAGCTGACCGAGTCGGTCACGCTGAGCACCCCCCTGCGCTTCTACACCAGCGGCGGCAAGGAGGTCAAGTTCCAGTACACCACGCTGGAAGAGAGCAACGTGGACGTGACCCTGCAGGTGTACAAGATGGCTACCCTGCCGGTGAAGGTAAACTTTATCAACGCGCCGCGCGGGTTCGATAACTCGGTGCTGAGCTATGCCCTCAGCTGCAAACAGCTCAAGGTGGCAGGTCCCGCAGAAAAGATCGATGCCCTGTCCACCTTGTCCATCGGCACCATCGATCTTTCCACCTTCAGCCTGAACAAGGTGTACGAGATGCCCATTGAGCTGCCGGCAGATATCTATCTGCTGGATAATATCTCCACCATCACGGTCAGCTTTG
This sequence comes from Clostridiales bacterium, assembly GCA_963654645.1. Taxonomy (GTDB): domain Bacteria; phylum Bacillota; class Clostridia; order Oscillospirales; family Ruminococcaceae; genus Faecalibacterium. Next base: position 1,827 of record CAVKCU010000221.1, read on the forward strand.
ACTGCTCCGGGCTGGAGACCAAGACCATGAACCTGCCCGCCAGCTGCGTGCAGGTGATCAACCTGCCCTCCACCTATCAGCTGACAGTGGAGACCGAGCGGCTGATGAACGTGACCCTCTGCGGCCCCAAGGGCGCTATGGAGACTTTGACCCCCGAGCAGGTGGTCATTGAGATCGACGCCGAGGACTTTGCCGTGGCTACCGGTCAGCAGAACATTGCCTGCCGGCTGTACGTGCCCTCCAACGGCAAGATCTTTGCACTGGGCAGCTATGTGCTGCAGTGCCGCATTGAAAGCAACTAAAGTTAAAGGATAACACAACAAATGATTCTGGTTCGCAACATCCGTTTGCCCCTCTCCGCAGGGGAGCCGCAGGCATTTGAAAAGGCGCTGCACACCCTGCGGGTGCCCCGCAGCAGAGTAGAGCACACCGGCGTGGCAAAGCTTTCGGTGGATGCCCGCCGCGGTCAGCCCAAGCTGGTGTATACCGTGGCGGTCACCCTTAAGCAGCCCGGGGAGGAAGCCGCCCTTGCGGCGCGCTGCCCGGACGCCGCCCTGCACCGCCGGGCAGACTTTACCCTGCAGCCCGGCATCCAGCCGCTTGCGCACCGCCCTGTGGTGTGCGGACTGGGCCCGGCGGGGCTGTTTGCCGCCCTGCTGCTGGCACGGCAGGGCTACCGCCCCATCGTGCTGGAGCGCGGCCCCGCGCTGGATGCCCGTGTGCAGGCGGTGGAGCACTTTTCCGCCACCGGTCAGCTGGACCCCAATGCCAACATCCAGTTCGGCGAGGGCGGCGCGGGCACTTTCTCGGATGGCAAGCTGACCACCCGCATCGGGGACGAGCTGTGTGATTTTGTCACCGAGGTGTTTTTGCAGCACGGCGCCCCGGCAGAGATCGCGTGGAAGCAAAAGCCCCATGTGGGCACCGACCTGCTGCGCGGCGTCATCACCTCCATCCGTAAAGAGATCGAGTCTCTGGGCGGCGAGGTGCACTTCAACACCGCGCTTACCGGGTTGGAACGCAAAAACGGTCAGCTGGTGGGCATCACGACTACAAATGGCAGCTTTGCCTGTGAGACGCTGGTGTTCGCGGTGGGGCACTCGGCACGGGATACCTTCAGCATGCTGATGGACAGCGGCCTTGTGCTGGAATGCAAACCTTTCAGTGTGGGCTTCCGCGCCGAGCACCTGCAAACCGAGATCGAAAAAAGCCTGTACCACGAGGCCGCCGGGCATCCGGCGCTGCCCCGGGGCGAGTACCAGCTCTCCCAGCACGTCGGCGACCGGTGCGTGTACACCTTCTGTATGTGCCCCGGCGGTCAGGTGGTGGCGTCCGCCAGTGAGGAAGAGCGTGTTGTGACCAACGGCATGAGCTACCACGCCCGCAGCGGCAAAAACGCCAATGCGGCGGTGGTGGTCAGCGTGGGCGG
>CAVKCU010000222.1:0-3250 GCA_963654645.1 Clostridiales bacterium
GGCTTCCACAGCTTCGTACAGTTTGTCCATGTTCGTCATTTGGGTGTCCTCCTGTAAGTCGTATTGTAGAACCCTCTCAGGCGCTTGCGCGCCAGCTCCCCCGAAGGGGGAGCTTTTTCTCTTGAGGGCAACTGTTTCTTTTCGTGATATGCAAACTGCTTTCCGTACTCTCTGAAGCTCCCCCTTTCGGGGGAGCTGGCAAAGCCGTCAGGCTTTGACTGAGAGGGTTTCGTTTTTTACTCCTCGGCCTGATAGGTGATCTCGCCAGCCTTGATGGTGGCAAACACCTTGCCGTAAAGCTGTGCACCGTCAAAGGGGGTGTTGTGGCTCTTGGAGTGCAGCTTTTCCTTTTCCACCGTGTAGGGGGTATCCAGATCCACCAGCACAAAGTCAGCATCGAAGCCCGGCTCCAGCTGACCCTTGGCAAGACCTAAGATCTCGGCGGGGCGGGTGCTCATCAGATGCACCAGCAGCTCCAGCGGCAGACCCTCCTGCTTGCAAAGCTTGGTGTAGCACACGCCGAAGGCAGTCTCGCTGCCCACCATACCAGCCATGCCCTTCAGCTTATCTTCCTCAGAGTGGGGTGCATGGTCGGTGGCAATGGCGTCCACGATGCCGGTGCGGATGCCCTCCACCAGCGCCTCCACATCGTCGGCGGTGCGGATGGGCGGGTTGACCCGGTAGTCGCAGGTATCATTGGTGAACCACAGATGATGGGGGGTCACCTCACAGGTGACCGGTGCGCCCCGCAGCTTTGCCATGCGGATGGCGTCCAGCGCGCCCCGGGTGGACACATGGCACATGTGCAGCCGGGTCTGGTAATACTCGCTCAGCCAGCAGTTGCGCACCGTCTCGATATCCTCAGCCAGACGGTAGTCCCACGGGCTGATCTCCATATCCTCGGCGTGGCTCATGACCGTGATGTCCTTCTGGGTGCAGATGGCAAAGGCCCGCGCCATGGTGGCGTTATCCTGCACGCCGTGGCCGTCCTCGGTGATGAACTTCACGCTGGCGGGCAGGGTCTTGAGGTGGTCGATGCTCACACCATCAAAGTTCTCCGTGATGGAGACAGTCTGGTTTGCATCGCACAGCCCTACCTCGGCGGCCTTCTGCTCCACCATCATGGCCTGTGCGGCAGAGGAGCAGACGGGCTTGGTGTTGGGCATCAGGTTTACAAAGGTGTAGCCGCCGGCGGCTGCGGCGCGGCTGCCGGTCTCGATGTCCTCCTTGTACTCAAAGCCCGGGGTGCGCCAGTGGCAGTGCAGATCCACAAATGCGGGCAGCACAGTCAGCCCGCCGGCATCCACCACCGTCTCGTTCTCGGCGGCAAGGGCGGAAAGATCCTGCCCTACGGCAGCGATCTTGCCATCCTTTACATAGATCTCGAGCAGCCGTCCCTCGGTGTTCACAGCGTTTGTCAGCAGCATCGCGGTTCCCTCCTGTAATGATATTTTTGTGTATCAGGCGCCCGAAAACGGGCAAAAAAAAACTTTTCCCCGCAAAGGGAAAAGCTCATTGCGCAAAAAAAGGAAACAACGAAGCCACGGCAAAACCGGACGCGAACTGCTTGTTCAGTTTCGGGTTCTGGGCGCTGCACAGCATGGTGTTTCTCCTTTTCTTGATGGTTGCGTTTTCATTCGTATTATTTTATCATAGAACCGCAAAATGTGTCAATGGTTCCGGCACAAATCAGGTGCTAAAAGGTTTGTGGCATCTCTCGCCGAATTTTGGATACTCTACCCAAAACCCGGGCCGAGCGGCAAAATATCTGCCATTTTGTTCCGCAATCCCTAGTACAGCGCTGTACTTTCATTGCCTGATGTGCTATTATAATACGGTAAAAGGGAGAGCCCCGCCGCGCGGGCGGGTGTTTATGGGAAAAGGAGGTTTTCCGCATGGGTTTACTTGAGGACGCGCGGAACATCCAGCGCAAGGACCCCGCCGCACGCAGCGTACTGGAGGTAATGCTGCTGTACCCGGGCTTCCACATTCTGGTGTACCACCGCATTGCGCACTGGCTGTACGAGCACAAGCACTTTTTTCTGGCACGGTGGGTCAGCCAGCATGGTCGCCACCGCACCGGCATCGAGATCCACCCGGGTGCCACCATCGGCAAGTGTCTGTTCATCGACCACGGCATGGGCATCGTGTTCGGCGAGACCTGCGAGATCGGCGATAACTGCACCATCTACCACGGGGTAACGCTGGGCGGCACCGGCAAGGATACCGGCAAGCGCCACCCCACCTTGGGCAACAACGTGCTCATCGGCGCTGGCACCAAGGTGCTGGGTCCGGTGTTCATCGGGGATAACGCCCGCATCGGTGCAGGCAGCGTGGTGCTGCGCAACCTGCCCGCCAACTGTACCGCCGTGGGCGTGCCCGCCGAGGTGGTGCGCATCAACAACAAGGCGGTAAACCCCGCCGAGGATCTGGATCAGCAGGATCTGCCGGATCTCGTCTCGCAGCGGCTCACCGATCTGGACCGCCGCCTGAGCCAGCTGGAAAAGACCGCGCAGGGCGATATCCCGCCCACTGCCGCGCAGATCGCCGCCCGGCAGCGGAAGTAAACTATATTTTGGGGCAAAAACGACACCGGACAAACTGCAGTCTGTCCGGTGTCGTTTTGTCTTATTTTATTCTTTAGCACCCTTCCCCGGCGCAGAGGGCTTTCACCTTCTGCACGGCGGCAGCTACAAGGCTGCCGATGGGCTGATCGGGCACGCCGACGATATAGTTTTCGCAGTGGTTCACCGGGATCAGTACCCGGGTGGCGCTGCTCTGGCACACCGCCGTAGCCATGGCGGGGGTGATCTCCCCCAGCAGCGCGTCTGCAATGACGATGCCGATGGGCCCCACGATGATGTCCGCATTGCGGCAGTTCACCACCACAGCGTTCTCGCCGGTAGCAGCGCGCTGCGCACCGGCCTTGTGCATGACCTGTGCAGCGACACTGTTGGTGCCCACGGCTACCAGCCGGATATCCGGGCACTGGGCGCTGAGGGCAGCCACCAGCTGGCGTCCCAGTCCCCCGCCCTGCCCGTCAATGACAAGCACGTTCATGCTGTACCTCAGAAGTCGATCTCTTCCAGCCGCAGCAGTGCCAGAATGTAGATCTTGACGGCCTCCAGCAGCTTGTCGATGGGGGCAGCTTCGTTGGCACCGTGCATCGGGCCGCCGAACTCCGGCAGAACCACGTCCTCATGCTCCGGGCCGAAGCTGACGGCATAGGGGAAGTGGCGGGCATAGGTGC
>CAVKCU010000223.1:0-3241 GCA_963654645.1 Clostridiales bacterium
CTATGGAAGAGGGCCTGCGTTTCGCTATCCGTGAGGGTGGCCGTACCGTTGGTTCCGGCGTTGTTGGCAAGATCGTTGAGTGATTTTGTCCTTGAACGTAAGTTCCAAGGCTAACTAGCAATTTATAAAGACCTTCCCGTTCCGGAGAGCGGGAAGGTCTTTTTTTGTTTGTTTATGGCAGCTGTAAGCGGTTCAATTCCATAGCTCTTTTATCGGGTCAGCGTGTTGTAGCAGTCTGCAAAGGCGTGCAGAAAGCCGGTCACTTCCTCCTCTGTGGTAAGGTGGCTCAGGCTGATGCGCCAGGAGGAAAGAGCATTGCGCCGGTCCTGACTGACTGCCAGCACTGCCCGGGAGGGCAGTCCATCGGACGAGCAGGCGGATTTGACCGAGACGCACACCCCGCGTGCGTCCAGCTCCCGCTGGAATACGGTGCCCTTTATGCCCTGCACGCTCAGGTTCAGGATATGCGGCACAGCGTTTGCGGGGCTGTTAATGCGCACTTTGGGATAGCTGGTTAGTTCTGCACGCAGCCGGTCATTCAGGCTGCGGACGGCTGCTGCGCGGACGGGCAGCTCTGCAGTGGCTTTTTCCAAGGCCAGCGCCAGCGAGCAGGCAAGGGCTACGGTAGGCGTGCCGCTGCGGTAGGGAGTGGTACTTTCACCACCGTGGATGAGGGGCGGCAACGCCAGTCCCAGCCGCTTTACCAGAACACCGATGCCGTTGAGCCCGTAAAACTTATGGGCTGTCAGGCTCATGGTGTCCATGCCATCAAACTGTACAGGAATTTTCCCCACAGCCTGCGTGGCGTCCACATGGAAACGGCAGCTGGGATACGCCTTTAAAAGCGCTGCGATCTCCGCAATGGGCTGCACCACACCCAGTTCGCTGTCCACGGCAGTCACAGCCACCAGAACGGTGTCCGGGCGCAGCCGCTTTTTCAGGTCTGCAAGGTCCACCGTGCCATCTGAACAGATGTTCAGCAGTTCCACCTCGTACCCCTGCTTTTGAAGCGCTTCCAGACTGCCGCTGACGGACGAATGCTCCAGCGGGGTAGAGAGGATGTGCCTGCCCGCTGCACTTCCCAGCGCTGCCAGCCCCTTGACGGCAAGGTTGTTGGCTTCGCTTGCACCGGAGGTATAGATGATGCCTGCAGGCGGTGCGCCCAGACAGCAGGCAATGCTGCGGGTCGCCTCGTTCATAGCAGTCTTTGCGGCTGCGCCTGCCTGATGGTGGGCGTTGGCATTGCCCGGGTAACGCCGCTCGGCTTCACAGAAGCATTGCAGCACCGACTCGTCCACGGGGGTATTGGCAGAATAATCCAGATAGAGCATAGAGCCTCCTGTAATATCAACATATTACGATAGTGGGAAATAAGAACAGGCTCTATTATAGGCGATTCCGCCCCAAAGCGCAACCCCCGCAGCCTGCGGCGTAGCGTAACAGACAAGAAAAAGCTGTCAACATCTTGCTGGAAAGCCTAAAATCTGCTATACTTATCAAAAAGGCTGCGGCGCTGTTGCAGCCTTGCCGGAGCGGTTCCGGTTGTTGGAAAGAACACAAAAAGAAGGGGAGGAGCACAATGTTCAAGCGTGAGCGACTGCATAGCGGCTTTTTTCCTATTTTTGTGCGGAGGTCTTGTTCCTGAAATTCAGAGGCACTGCTGTTTCAACGGCAATGCCTCTTTTTTTGGGAATAACAGTACAGGAGGTTTTCCATGAGCGAAAAGATCGATTACTCCAAGGGCGTATACGACGCTAAAAAGCTGGGCACAGGCCGGATGTTTATTCTGGGTGTGCAGCACATGTTTGCCATGTTCGGTGCAACGGTTCTGGTACCGCTGCTCACCGGCCTGAGCGTTTCCACTACGCTGCTGTGTGCCGGTCTGGGCACGCTGCTGTTCCATCTCATCACCAAAAAGAAGGTGCCTGCATTCCTCGGCTCCTCCTTTGCGTATCTGGGCGGTTTCTCCATCGTGGCTCCCATGCTGGCTGATGCCGACGGCAACCTGACCGTTGCCAACACCAAGATGCTGCCCTATGCCTGCGCTGCCGTTGCATTCTCGGGTCTGGTCTATCTGGTGGCCAGCCTGCTGATCTCCACCTTTGGCATCCGCCGCATCATGAAGTTCTTCCCGCCGGTGGTCACCGGCCCCATCATCATCTCCATTGGTCTGATCCTTGCGCCCTCTGCCATTACCAACTGCCAGTCCAACTGGCTGCTGGCCTTCGTGGCGCTGGGCACTGTGATCGTGTGCAACATCTGGGGCAAGGGCATGGTCAAGATCCTGCCCATCCTCATCGGTGTGCTGGTCTCCTACGCGGTAGCACTGGTCACCGGCGCAGTGGATTTCCAGAAGATCTCCGAGGCCGCATGGCTGGGCATCCCCCTGCACAAGGAGGCTATGGGTCTGTTCGCCATTGACGGCAGCCCGGAGTTCATCAGCGCTCTGTTCACCATCATCCCCATCGCACTGGCTACCATGATGGAGCATGTCGGCGATATCGCCGCCATCAGCGCCACCGTCGGTCACAACTATATCAACGACCCCGGTCTGAACCGCACCCTGATGGGCGATGGTCTGGCTACCACCATGGCTGGTCTGCTGGGCGGCCCCGCCAACACCACCTACGGCGAGAACACCGGCGTGCTGGCACTGAGCAAGATCTACGACCCGCTGGTCATCCGCATTGCCGCTGTGCTGGCTATCATCCTGAGCTTCAGCCCCAAGTTTGAGGCCGTCATCAACACCATCCCTACCGGCATTATCGGCGGTATCAGCTTTGTGCTGTACGGCATGATCTCTGCCATCGGTGTGCGCAACGTGGTTGAGAACCGCGTGGACTTTACCAACAGCCGCAACCTGATCGTTGCCGCCGTTATTCTGGTGTGCGCACTGGGCTTCAACTCTGTGGGCGGCATTGGCTTTACCGTTGGCAGCGTCACCATCAACCTGTCCGGTCTGGCTGTGGCTGCGATTGCAGGCATCCTGCTCAACGCCATCCTGCCCGGCAACGACTACGAGTTTGACGCTACCGCCGGCTCCGATGCTGCTACCAGCGGCAACCTGCAGGTCTGATCCTATGGCGTATCTGAAAAGTCAAAAATTTAGTCTATTTCTACAAACACAGCTGGATTTTGCGTGAATCAGCCTTGAAATCCACAAAGGATTCCTGCGGCTATTTGCCTTAAATCCCGCTTGTGCTTGCGAAATATTCGTCATTTTCTTTGTTTTCAGATACAC
>CAVKCU010000224.1:0-3240 GCA_963654645.1 Clostridiales bacterium
CGGTAGCCCGCCACCGTGGGCGGGTCGTTGGGGTTCTTTGCCCGCTTGTGCACCGGATCAATGGCAACCTGATCGGCGGCAAAGGTCAGAGAGGGCAGTGCCATCACGTCAGCACCGGCACCCCAGAGGGCGCAAGCAGCCAGAAAGCTGCCGTTTTCCTTCCACTTGTCGGGGTTGGAGATCTGCAGCTTGCCCGCCGGGGCAGCTGCGTCCTTGATGGCGAAGTTGTTCATCAGCGGGTGATACACGCCCACGCCGCACCAGAGGCGGCCATCTGCGAAGTAGTAGCGCCGCGTCCAGCCCAGCGTGCCAAACGTTTCATCCATCATGCACCAGACGGCAGCGGGGTCGGGCAGCAGCCGGACGCGCACGGCATCCGCGCTGCACTCGCAAATGACCACCTGCACCTCCTGCGGGGCTGTCTGGCGGGGTTTGGGGGCAAACAGGGGAAACTGTACCACCTGCGCCGCCGGGCGCTCCTGCGCGTTCTGGGCGGGCTTTCTGCGGGTGGTGCTTTTCACATTACTTTTTGCGGTTGTAGACATTCTGCAAACGCTCTCCTTTCTTGTCGTAGGATCTCGGATCAGCCAGTGGGTGCAGCCAGCCATACTGCAGGGCGCCCTGCGCGGCTGCACGCTGCTGTGGCTTGACGCTCCACAGCTCATTCATTTCTTCTGCGGTGACGTTGACTGCGGTGCGGGTGTACCCGGTGCAGGGCACCATGCAGATCACCACGCCGTCTGCCGAGGTAGCGTATACCACAGGCGGCATCAGCTTGCTGATCTCGCACAGCAGGCTTGCCTGCTGTGTCGGAGTGGTGGCTTTAGGCCACAGCCAATCCTCGTCCAGTAGCCATGTAAGCTTGCCGTCAACAAGGACGTTCTGCGCCTTTTTCCATGCGCATTTGCGGATCATGCGCCGTACTGCGGCAGGTGTTTTCCCGTGGATCTCTGCCCACTCCTCAACGGTGACCATTCTTCCCATGTGGGGGTCATCTCCTTTCTGTGTCTTGATACACTGGCAGTGGCTCTTGTTTTACCTCCTGCCACCAGTGGAGGGCACTGTTATCGGTTGCGGTTGCGGTACATCAGGGCGAGATACAGAAGATCCAGACCGAGGACTACATAGATCAATGTTTTCATGGGTACGCCTCCAGACGTGTGATCTGATAGACCGAGTTATACAGGTAGTGTCTGCCGCCGCGCAGATACTCCAGATTGTTCAGCAGCATCTCCAGATGATACAGGGCAGGCGGCGGGTTGCTGCCCTTGAGGTGGTAGTGCAGCCAATGGATCAGCTCGCCCAGCTGCGGATCACTCAGCCGCAGCACCGTGGAGGCCTGAAACTTGTGTCCGCGGTCATCCACGGCGTAGTACAGGATGCCGGCATATTGCAGCCACTCCTGATCTGTGCTATACTCTGGGGTGAGAAGTGTTTCTATATTCTCTTTGAGCTTGTTCGTGTGGCCGCACGGGCAGGCTCTTTCTTTTTGACCGGTCATAAGCCCATCAGCTTGGAGAGAAAAGCTGCCTCCTTGCTGGTAAATTCCTCCTTGCTGGTAAATTCCTCTTTGCGGTCAGAGGGATCCATTTTGTAGCGGGCAATGATGGCGGCTTTGACTTCATCCGCAAACTTGCTGGTCCCCGTCTGTACCTGTTCGTCAGTTAGATCAGGGGCAAGACTGTCGACATACGTTTCAACCATGGCTATTACGAGGAGCATGAGCCGGTCAATTCTCTTGCCTTTGCCGATAAAGCTAAGCCCAACGTTATCTCCAATTTTTTCAATGATAATTTTCATAAAATACCTTCCTTTTCCAGTTCCTCCCGCCGTACCCTCTGCACATGGTAGACGTACAACCGGGGCGGTCCTTTTCTTGTTTTTGAGTGAGTTACTGCGGAGTAAAGGCTGTTTTTGTTGACATATCCCATCTGCTGGACGATCATGTCAGCAGTACCGCAGGCCACGATCTCGTCCGTTTTGGCGTTGTAGACCGTGTACCACGACATCAGGTCGCTATCTCTCATGCGCCCCGCCGGGCATCGTCCCGGTTTTCGGTCACGGTCAGGCTGCTGCGCTGCTTCAGGGCGGTGCGCTCGTAGTGCTTGCTGCCGGCAAGCATCACGGCAACGCTGAAGATCAGACCGCCGCCCACCGCAGCAAGCACCCACGGTGCAGCCTTGACCGCCGCAGCCGCTTCCCAGCCGCCCCGCATGACCAGCAGATGCACAAGACCCATGTTCAGCCAGATCAGCACTCGCGCTGCACCCACGCCCGCCAGAAAAGCCACGCCGGCAATTTTAAGATACCGCTTCATTGTCCTTGTCCTCCTCAGTTTCCACGCGATCCAGCAGATCGGCGGCGTTGGTTACGATCGAAATGAGATAGCCCGCCGGGTCATCCGATCCGGCAGCCAGTGCGGTCAACAGGGCAACGCACAGTTTCGATGCCTCAAGCCCCACGCAGTTGGTTTCAATCTGCGGGTTTCCGTCCTCACCATACGATACGCGAATATAGCTCTTGTTCGGTTTGCTCATGCGGATTTATCTCCTTTCTCAACAGAGGGGAAGAAGTACTCCCCGATCTTCTCCTGCGGGATGTTAAGCACTTTGCAGATAACTACGATCTCACTCCAGCACCAGCTTGCATCCGTTTCCGGTGCGCCGATGCGGTTGTACATGGTGCTGCGGGTGATGCCTGTCATCTCGTAAACGTCCTTCAAGTCGTAGCCTTCGTCCTCAATCAGGCGGCGAAGCTTCAAAAAAGGTCTGCGTGCCATAATGTTACCTCCTTAGTCCGGGTTGAATGTCTGAAAACGGTTGTCCTTGCGGAGCAGCTCCCGGATCTCCTCCGGGGTGAGGCCGGTGTTTTCGTACTGGGCGAGACGCTGCACCAGCGTCTCCTTGAGCTCCGGGCTCCAGTAGCCCGTCTTGATCCCGCTGCTGCGGGAGTGCGTCAGTCTTTCCATGCGTCATCCTCCATGTCAATGCCAAACTCCTCGCAGATAGTTTTAGCCACCGGCTTAGTAAAGCCGATCAGCTCGCCGTCCACCTCTGCGCAAAGGAAGGCATCACCTACGATCAGGTCACAGTCCTGACGGCAGTACAGCCAAGTGGCTTTATCGTTGCGCTTGGCGCCGAACAGCCTAGCATGCTCGCCAACGACCAGCCGGATACCGTCCACCTGCTCCCGCGCCCACTCCGGTTCGAGACTGCTGTTCAGCACCTCGATATAGCCGTC
>CAVKCU010000225.1:0-3236 GCA_963654645.1 Clostridiales bacterium
CTGCACCCGGACTGCATCCTTGTGGCAGACGAGGAAGCACTGAGCCTGCTGTAAACTCCCAAAGCCAATCTCTTCATTTACCATAACTTTGCTTAAGATCCAACCAAAGCACAGAAAAAGCCGGACTCGTTTGCACGGGTCCGGCTTTTCTGCGTATGGCGCGGCGCCCCGGCGGCGGGCTGCTGCGCCATTTTTTTGCTCACCGTCGAATTGCCCAAAATACGCCCGGAAAGTTCTACTTGCGGTGAATCTGGAATCAATATATAATTGGGTTAGAAACCAATTGTAGAAAAGGATGATTCCCAATGGCGCGCAGATATGACAGCAAGGAAGCAAAACGGCGGATATTGACCGCCTGTGTCCGGCTTTTTCTGGAAAAAGGCTACACGAACACCAAGGTGGCGGAAATTTTAAAGGAAGCAGATGTTTCTGCCGGGTCGTTCCAGAATATTTTCCGCACCAAGGACGGCGTGCTGACCGAGCTGATCGGCATGATGTTCAGCAGGCAGTTCGGCGCGGTAAGGCCGCTGGCGGCAAACGCCCCCTCGCCGGTGTACCTCTACGCGGTGGAAACGGCTTTGCAGCTGGCGCTGACCGAGCTGAGCGAGAATCTGCGGGATATCTATGTGGAGGCGTACACCTTCCCCGCCACGGCGGAGATCATCCACCGCAGCACCACGGCGGAGCTGCAGGCGGCGTTCAGCGCGTATCTGCCCGGGTGCGCCGAGTGCGATTTCTACGAGATGGAGCTGGGCACGGCTGGCATGATGCGCGGCTACATGGCACGGCGGTGCGACCCGTATTTTACGCTGGAGCGCAAAATACGGCGCTATCTGAGCATGAGCCTGAGTGCGCTGCAGGTCCCCGCGCAGGAGCGCGAGCAGGTCATCGCTTTTGTGGCGGAGATCGATATGCTTGCCCAGGCGCGGAAGGTGGTAGATGCCGTGCTTGCATCGCTGTCCGTGCAGTTTGATCTGAAAGGATAACAAGGTTTGATGACAAGGAGGGAGCAACATGAAAAAATGGCTGATCGGGTGTTTGACGGTGCTGGCAATGGTGTGCCTGATACCGGGGATCGCGTTAAACGCTAAAGCAGCAGATTTTATCTATACGTACTGCTTCGTCTGTACGCAACAAAGAAACTGTGAGATCCTCGGATATATAAAAGCTGATTCAACCAAGCATAGGATCCATATAAAATGCTCAGTCTGCGGCAGGGAGAACAGCATCATTTATGGAAATCTTTCGTACCATACCGGCGGCACCCAAGGTCCCACCTGCACCAAGGGCAAAATCTGTGAAAAATGCGGCGCGGAATACGACATTCCCGGTCACGACTGGGGCGAGTGGTCATCTGCCGGCAACGGCACACACATCCGCAACTGCAAGAACTGCTACAAAGTTGATACCGCAAGCTGTACCGGTGGCACAGCAACCTGCACCGCCAAAGCGGTCTGTGAGGCGTGTGGTGGGGAATACGGCGAAAAAGACCCAAATAACCATGCTCTGGTGCATCCCTATGCAAAAGCCCCCACCTGTACGGAAATCGGCTGGGACGCTTACGACCTCTGCGTCCGCTGCGGCTATACCACCCGCAAAGAGCTGCCCGCACTGAACCATGATTTTGTGCATCACGAAGCAAAAGCCCCCACCTGCACGGAAATCGGCTGGAATGCTTACGAAACCTGCAATAACTGCAACTATACCACCTACGTGGAGCAGCCCGCACTGAAACATGATTTTGTGTACTACAAAGCAAAAGACCCCACTTGTACGGAACCCGGCTGTGATGCTTACAAAACCTGCTCTCGTTGTGACTATACCACCTATGTGGAGCGGCCCGCGCTGAAACATGATCTGAGGCAGCGCGTGATAAAAGCCCCCACCTGTACGGAACCCGGCTGGGCTTACGAAACCTGCTCCCGCTGCGACTATTTCGCCAGTCCGGAGCTGCCCGCGCTGAACCATGCTCTGGAGCAGCACGCAGCAAAAGCTCCTACCTGTACGGAAAAGGGCTGGAACGCTTACGAAACCTGCTCCCGCTCCGGCTGCAACTATACCACCTATGTGGAGCTGCCTGCACAGCATGATCTGGTGCATCATGACGCGAAAGCTCCCACCTGTACAGAAAAGGGCTGGAACGCTTACGAAGCCTGCTCCCGCGGCGACTATACCACCCGCAAAGAGCTGCCCGCGCTGAATCATGCTCTGAAGCAGCACGCAGCAAAAGCCGCCACCTGCACGGAAAAGGGCTGGAATGCTTACGAAACCTGCTCCCGCTGCGACCATACCACCTACGCGGAGCTGCCCGCACTGAACCATGATTTGGAGCAGCACGCAGCAAAAGCCCCCACCTGCACGGAAAAGGGTTGGAACGCTTACGACACCTGCTCCCGCTGCGACCATACCACCTACGCGGAGCTGCCCGCGCTGAACCATGACTATCAGGCTGTTACCGTAGAGCCCACCTGTGAAGCAGACGGCTATACCGTTTTTACCTGCTCCCGCTGCAAAGACAGCTACACCGCAGACCCGACCGACCGGCTGGGACACCAGTTCGGTGCATGGTCCCCGAACGGGACCGGCTCTCAGAGCGCCGGCTGCCTGCGGCAGGGCTGCGTGCACATCGGCAGCACCGATTGCCGGAAATTCACCTTCCGCACGGCGGAAAACGAGTCCCTGACCTTCTGCCCCGTGTGCGGGCAGGCAGAAAACACCGCGCAGCTGGAAAAGCTTGATGATGCAACGGCGTGGGCGCTCAGCGGCAGCCTTTCCGCAGCGGATGTGACCGCACGGACGAACGGGGAATACCTGAGCGTGGCATTTGAGACCGCCGGCAGCCTGACGCAGCCCACCGGTCTGGTAAGGCTCGCGCTGCCCGCCGGTCTGCTGGAGGGCAAAAAGCTTGTGCGCATTGCCCCGGACGGCACACAGACGGAGATGCCTTTTGAAACAAAGAACGGAAAGATCATCTTTACGCTGGATTTTGCAAACAGCGAACTTCCCGTAATGCTCTTCCGGCTGGTACCCCAGACCACCACCCTCTGAGCGCTTTTATAAGGCGGTCAACGGCAAGACCAAGGCATAAAAAAGAAGCCGGACTCGTTTGCACGGGTCCGGCTTCTTTTTGCCTGAAATTTTTCCCACGAGCAATAAGAAGGCAGGTGACGAAACCACTAAGTAATCATTGCCCCCAAAGCAAAAGTATGCTATGATACAAATGAATAGCATACAGA
>CAVKCU010000226.1:0-3215 GCA_963654645.1 Clostridiales bacterium
AGAGCGTGACCATCCTCCGCATGGAGGTGCCCTGCTGCGGCGGCTTGGAGATGGCGGCAAAAAAGGCGCTGCAGACCAGCGGAAAGTTCATTCCGTGGCAGGTGGTCACCATTTCCATTGACGGAAAAATTCTGGACTGAACGAAAGAGAGTGCCTCAGGATGGAACATGAAATGTTTTGCCTTCAGGACGAACTGACCGGCGCTCTGATCGGGCTGTCCAGAGCAACGGACGGCGGTACGCAGGCAACGCCGGAGACCTGGCGGCTGATGATCGAGGGACTTTTCACCACGGTTCCCAATGTGAACTTCGACGAAAAGACCATCCGGGAGATGATCGGCAGGGTGCGTGCTGAAAAGACGCGGCTGGCACCCGACTGCTCAAGCTGCGCTGCCCCCTGCGGACGCACCAGTGACTACGACATGAGCCTGCTCTGGAACGCCGAGGAGGACATCCGAAGCCTGAAATCCCACATTCTCTTCGGCGTGTGGGGCATGGCAGTTTATGCACACCGCGCCATGGTCTTGGGGTATACCGATGATGAAGTGAACCACTTTTTCGGTAAGGCGCTCTTCGCCATTGGCGAGGACTGGGGCATGGAGGAACTGCTGCCTGTCGTGATGGAGGTTGGCGAGAAAAACCTTAAGTGCATGGCGCTTCTGGACAAAGCCAATAAACACATGGAGTTTTGCAGGGTGGGAAACCAAACGATGACCATTGCACAGATCATGGAAAAGATGATCGCCTTTTCCGAGGGGAATATTCACGATATCACACACCTGAGCTGCGTGTGGACCTATGCAAAAACCATCGGGGAACTGGAAGGGCTGGACGCTGAGACCCAGTTTGTTCTGGAAACAGCGGCGATCACCCACGACATCGCCTGTCCGCTCTGCCGCAAAAAGTACGGCAATACCAACGGCAGCTATCAGGAGCAGGAAGGCGGCCCGCTGGTGCGGGAGTTTCTGGCAGATACCGGCATGACGGCGGCACAGATCGACCGGGTGGCTTATCTGGTGGGGCACCACCACAGCCCGGAGCAGATCGACGGCATCGACTACCAGATTTTGATCGAAGCGGATTATATCGTCAATGCGTCCGAAAGCGGGTACAGCCGGCAGGCGATCCAGTCTTTTATGGAGCACACCATGAAAACAGCGGCAGGCATCCGGCTGACGAAAACTGTGTTTGGCGTATAACAGAAATGTTTGCCGTGAAATACAAATAAAATACAGTGGAACCATAAGCGGGCGGTCTGAAAGGGCTGCTCGCTTTTTTATGGTCAGCGCTGTGTTTTTGCTATAAACGTCTTTTGCGGTTATAGGGGAAAGGCGTCCTATAGAAAATATGTGGTCTTTACTGGTAAAAAGCCTTGAAACGCTTCTGTTATAATGTTACAATTGTGTTATATAATGGTACGTATACGCAAAAAAAGCTGCTGATAACATGACGTGAATGATGCTGCAATGACCTTGCAGAAATCAGCGGAATGAAAATGAGACCGGAATAAGACCGTCTGGGGCGGAGAGGAATTGAAAATAATGAAAAACTCTGGATCAAGCGAAACCATGCAGACCCTAATGCGGAAAGGCGTCTGTGTGATGCTGAGCTTGCTGCTGTTGCTGTCAGCCGTGCTCCCTGTAAAAGCTGCCGCTGAAGCTGCCCCTGCAAAGATCGTCCGTGTCGGCTCGTTTGAGGATACCTTCAACTATGTCAACGAGAAGGGCGCAAGAAAAGGCTACGGCTACGAATTGCTGGAGACCTTATCCGGCTACACCGGCTGGCAGTTCGAGTACGTGACCTGCGACTGGTCAGACTGCTTTGAAAAGCTCAAAAATGGCGAGATCGACATTATGGGCGATATTTCCTATACGGAGGACCGCGCCGAGGAGATGCTGTTTTCAGACGAGCCGATGGGGGAGGAAAAATATTACCTCTACGCCGATCTTTCGCGCGCAGACATCTCCGCCACCAACTTCAAAACGCTGAACGGCAAAAAGATCGGTGTTCTGATGGGAACGGAGCCGGAGGTGATGCTGACCGAATGGGAAGAAAAATACGGCTTGAAAACGGAGCACGTCAACGTATCCAACAACGAGGATGTGAAGCAAAAGCTGGCAAACCATGAGATCGACTGCTTTGTATCGCTGGAGGAATCCTTCTGGGCAGAGCTTGGCATCTCGACCATAGCCCGTGTGGGAGAATCCGGCATCTACTATGCGGTCAACAAGGACCGTTCTGATCTCAAGGAAGAACTGGACAGTGCGATGCGCGCGTTGGAGGACGATGCTCCTTTTTATAAAACGGATCTGTATAAAAAATATTTCTCGCTGGATTATACGCCCATCCTTACGGGGGAGGAAAAGGCATGGCTCACAGAGCACGGCGCGATCCGGATGGGCTTTCTGATGGGCGACAGCGGCGTCAGCACCTTTGACCCTGCCACCGGGGAACTTACCGGGGCGATCACGGACTATATCCAGTTTGCAAAAGGCTGTCTGGGCAATCAGGAGCTGGAATTCCAGATAGTCGGCTATGACAGCAAGGAAGAGGAACTCGAGGCGCTGGGATCCGGCGAGATCGACATGATCTTCCATTTTGACCAGAACCCCAATCTGGCGGAAGAATATCACGTTGCCTGTACCAACACAACGTGGACCTCCAACCTGATGGCGGTCACGAACAAACAGCCCTTTATCGAGAACAAAGCAAACCGCATTGCCATTCCCCAAAACAGGCTCTCCCTGAAAATACACCTTGCGTTTTATTATCCGCAATGGGAGATCGTGGACTGTGACACACAGGAAGATGCGGCAAAGCTGGTCAAAGACGGACAGGCGGATTGCTTTGTCACAGGGGTCAGCAGTGAGGAGAAATACAGCAAGAAATACGGCTTTTACAGCGTTCCGCTGTCAAACCCAGCAAGATCCTGCTTTGCAGTCAAGAGCGGAAACTGCAGCCTGCTGTCCATCCTGAACAAAACCATCAAGGCTATGCCGACCAATATGCTTACCGGCGCTCTTGCAATGTATAAGAGCTCCGCGCGGAAGGTCACCCTGAGCGAATTTATAAAGGATAACTTCGTCACGGTTCTGCTGATCAGCAGCGTTGCTGTTGCAGCGATTCTGCTCATGATCTTGGAACTGCTCCAGAAGGCGCGCAAAGCCGAAGCTGCCGCAAGGAAAGCTGCAAACGATACGCAGGAGCTGAATGCAA
>CAVKCU010000227.1:0-3191 GCA_963654645.1 Clostridiales bacterium
CCCAGTGCAAAGGAGTAGATACCCTTATAGGTCACCCTTTTAGGCGCAAAGCGCTTTTCGATGGCAATGGCGTAAAGGTTCAGCTGAGCGCGGTAGGCGCGCAAAAAATCGCTCTCAGCCTTGCGGCGGTCGGTCTTGTAATCCAGCAGTTCCAGATGATCCGGGTACACCAGTACAAGGTCGGCAATGCCCTGCACCAGCACCTGCGCGTCTGCGGCAGCAGGCAGCGCCTCGTGTCCCTGCGCCGCCAGCACCGCCCCGGCGGGCAGCGCGGTGATAAAGGGCAGCTCCCGCAGCACCTGCTGCGCGGCGCAGATCCTTGCAAAGGCTTCGCTTTCCACAAAGCGGCGGATGCACACCGCATCCAGCTTTTCCGCGATCTCCGGGGCGGTCAGCTGCACCGCCACCTGACGGTCCCGCTCTGCCGGGATAGCCGCGTCCAGCGCGCCCGCAGCCTTGGCTTCGGCAAGCCGGGCAAAGTCCGCGTGCTCCAGAAAGGCGTGCAGCGCGGTGCCCATCTCGGCGGCGGTCAGACCGTCCTTGGAAAGGAAGCCCGGGCGCTCCAGCGTGGTCTGCTCGGCCTTGTGCACGATGCTGGTCACGCTGACCTTGGCGGGCACCTGCGCAAGGGCTGCCGCCGGGTACTGCCACGCAAAGTTCTGCCGCAGCTTCTCCACCAGTGCCGGGTCGGTCTCCGGCGCTTCATTCTCCGTGTCTGCATCCGGTTCCTCAGACAGCTGCACGGCATCGTCGCACACCTTGATATCCATCACGCTTTCGGTCTGCACAAACAGCAGCTCCCGGTTGCCGGAAAGCTGCCGCAGCACCCCGCCGTCCGGGTGCACCAGCAGCGCTGCCCGCAGCCAGTCGGCAAAGCTGTTGGCCTGCTGGTGCAGCGTAGCCCCCGCCCCGGCAGCCAGAAAAGTCGCCGCCTTGGCAAAGGGCTTTGCGGTCTTGCCGCTGCTCATAGGCACAGTGAGGATGAGCTTATCCTGTGCGCGGGTGAGCGCCACATACAAAAGGCGCATCTGCTCGCTGCGCAGCTCCTTGGCGTGGACAGCTGCCAGCGCAGTGTAGGCGGCGGTCTTGTAAGCACCCTCGCCGTTTTCCGGACGCAGCCGCAGCCCCGCGCCGTAGCTACGGTGCACCAGCACCGGCTGACGGATATCCGAAGCGTTGAACTTGCGGGCAGTATCCCCCACAAACACCACCGGGAACTGCAGACCCTTGGAGCGGTGGATGGTCATGATGGACACGCACCCCGGGTGCACCCCGCTGGGCACGGTGTCCTGCCCGGTGCTGCCGGCCTGCGCGGCGGCATCAATGGCGCGCACCAGCGCCGAGATGCCGCCTGCACCGGAGGCGGCGCAGAAGGAGGCAAAGCGGCGGGCATCCTCCCGGCGGCGTGCACCGTTTTCCAGCACACCCAGCGCCGCCAGATAACCGGTGGAGGCAAAGATCTCTTCCAGCAGCTGCTCTGCCGGGGCGCTGCGCGCCATCTGCCGCAGGGCGGTGAGATGGGCGTAGAAGTCCTTCACCTTCTCGGTAAAGGGGTCGTCTGCCGGGTCCTCCAGCGCCAGCAGCAGTGCGCCGTACAGGCTGATGCGGGCGGGCTTTTTGTCCGGCTCTGCCGGCACCTGACGGCTGCGGGCGCGCAGCCGCACAAGGTCGTCCTCGGTAAAACCGAACATGGGACCCAGCATGGCAGCAGCCAGATAGATGTCCTGCGAGGGGTCGTCGATGACCTTGAGCAGGGCGATGAGGGGGCGGATGTGGGGTGCAAGCATCAGGTTCTCCCGGGCGTCGGCGTATACCGGGATGCCCCGGGCGGTCAGCGCTTCCACATAGGCCGGAAACTCGGTACGCGCCGCCAGCAGCACACAGCAGTCCTCGTACCGCACCGGGCGGGTGGTGCTGCCCTCCCGCACCGGCTCTCCGGCAGAAACCAGCTGCTCGATGCGCTCAGCGATCCAGCCCGCATCGGTCTCGGTCTCATCGTCCGGCAGAAACTGCACCTCCACGCTGCCCTGATATTCCCCGGGCGCGCCGCAGACCAGACGCTGCCCGTCGCCGTAGGCGGTATCGCCCAGCTCCGGGGTCATGAGCTGCTCAAAGAGATAGTTGATGCCCGCCACCACCTGCGGTGCGGAGCGGAAGTTTGCATCCAGCGCCAGCAGGGCATCCGTGCCCGGGGTGCCCTCCGGCGGGCGGGGACGGGCTTTTGCGCCCGGCAGCAGCGGCCAGCTGTCCAGCTTTTGCCGGAAGATACCCGGCTCTGCCTGCCGGAAGCGGTAGATGCTCTGCTTTAAGTCGCCCACAAGGAAGAGGTTGTCCCCCGCCGGGGCGGCAAGACAGCGGTAAAGGGCATCCTGCAGGGCGTTCGTATCCTGATATTCGTCCACCATCACGGCGGCGTAATCCTGACGGATGCTCTCGCACAAGGGAGTGGGCGTGCCCTCCGGGGTACGCAGCAGCCGCAGGGCAAGGTGCTCAAAGTCGCTGAATTCCAGCAGCTTGCGCTCCCGCTTTCTGGCTGTGAACCGGGCATCGAAGTCCCGCACGGCGGCAAACAGCGCCCGCAGCCGGGGCAGGGTGATCTGCCGGTCGGTCTCGGCTTCGGCTTCGCTGCAGCAGATGAGCTGGGTCATCTGCTCGAACAGGGCGGCGGCTTCGTCCGAGCGGGTCTTGATCTCAGCCTTGTGGTCGCCGCCCAGACGCTTTTTCATGCCCTTCAGCCCGGGGGCTTCCTCCATGCCCAGCACATAGGGGGTGAGCAGATCATACAGCGGATCCCACTGCCCGGCAGCAGCCAGCTGCTCTGCCTGCGCAAAGAGGGCGGCGGCCTTTTCCAGTCTTGTACCGGCTTCCTCGTATTTTTCTGCCACCGCGACATACGCCTTTGCCCGGGCGGAGGCGGTCTTTTTCTCCCCGGCAGCTGCCTGCTCCTGATCAAAATCTGCATGGCAGTCTGCCAGTGCCGCCGTCAGCAGCTCCCGCGCAGCCTTGGCGCAGCGGGCGGCTTCGGTCAGCAGCAGGTCGTGCCAGCAGGTGGCGGCAAAGCCGTTTTCCTGCTCGTAAGGAGCAAGAAATTCATCCAGCTTGCGGTCGTAGTCCGGCAGCGCCCGCAGAAAATCGTAGATCTGCAAAATGGCATCGCCTGCGGGCTTATCCGTGCGCCCCTTGCCGTACAG
>CAVKCU010000228.1:0-3185 GCA_963654645.1 Clostridiales bacterium
CGCCGGTGCGGCAGTCCACGATCTTGCCGCCGTTGTAGGACAGGATGCAGCCGCCTTTTTTGTCCAACCCCAGCTCCTCCGCCAGCGGCTGGATGCCGGCGGTGGGTCGACCGGACGCCAGCACGATGGTCACGCCTTTTTCAATGGCGGCGTCCAGCGCAGCGCGGGTGCGCGGGGTGACGAGCTTCTGGTCGTTGGTCAGGGTGCCATCCAGATCCAGCGCCAGCACTTTGATATCAGACATATTAAAAAGATCCTCTCGTTATAGAAGTGTATCTCAGCTTTCTCTCTCTATTGTACAATGAAAAGCCCCCCGCTTGCAAGCCTTGCGGGGCGGTTCTAAGCAAAAAGTCGCGAAAATCAACTTTTGAAGGTTGCCCTAGAGCAAAAGCCTTCACCCCTTGGGGGGAAGGTGGCGCGTAGCGCCGGATGAGGGGTAATTTCCCACAAGCTACTGCTTGCCTGCGCCCTCATCAGTCACCTGCGGTGACAGCTTCCCCCGACCGGGGGAAGCCTTTAGAGGAAAATTGATTTCTGTGGCAAAAAGTGCCCCTTCGGCGGGCGTTACAGGCAGATTTTACCTGCTTTGCCCGGATTTTACACCGCCGCCCTTCCGTGCGCCAAAGGTTTACCTAAGTGTTACACGGGGCTGGTTTCGCCGCAGCGGGCGGTGCGCTACAATACAGGTGTTCCCACAAGAAATAGTAGAACCGCCCAAGCCGGGCTGAAAAAAGAGAGGATATCTGTTATGAAGAATGCGAAAATTTCTCGCCGCAGCTTCCTGAAGGCCGGTGCTGTTGCATCGGCAGTGGGCATGCTGTCGGCTGCCCCCGTAGCCGCTCACGCCACCGAGGCGGATGCTTCTGCCGCAGCAGACGAAGAGAACGGCCTGCTGGATGTGTTCAAAAAGCCCAAGTACGTTTTCCTGTTCATCGGCGACGGCATGGGCACTGCCCAGATCCAGTCCGCACGCTTCTACAAGGGCACTGTGGACAACAACGGCGCTGTGACCGAGGCCGACCTGAGCTTTACCAGCTTCCCGCAGGTGGGCAGCGTGACCACCTACGACAGCACCTCCTTCTGCCCGGACTCCGCTTCCACCGCCACCTCCATCGCCACCGGTCACAAGACCGAGAGCGGCGTCATCAATATGTGCCCCTGGACCCGCGATGTGCCCTACGAGACCATCGCCGAAAAGCTGCACGCCCAGAAGGGCTATAAGGTGGGCGTGATCTCCACCGTGAACATCGACCACGCCACCCCCGCCGCCTTCTATGCCCACCAGAAGACCCGCAAGAACTACTACCAGATCGGCGTGGAGCTGGCAAACTCCGGCTTTGAGTACTTTGCCGGCGGCGAGTTCCAGAAGGTGAACGGCGACGGCACCGGCCCCGACAACCATACCGTGGCTGCCAACGCCGGTTACAACGTGGTCACTACCCAGGCCAGTGCAGCTGCCCTGACCGCCGGTGCAGGCAAGACCCTGATCATCGCCGAGAATCTGGGCGACGGCAAGGCCATGAACTACGCCATGGACGCTGCCAACGGCGAGTGGCAGCTGACCGATTACGTCAAGAAGGGCATCGAGCTGCTGAACAACAAAAAGGGCTTCTTCCTGATGACCGAGTCCGGCAAGATCGACTGGGCCTGCCACGCCAACGATGCCGCTGCCTCCATCCATGATGTGCTGGAAATGAGCAACGCCGTGCAGGCCGCGGTGGACTTCTACAACGAGCACCCCAACGAGACCCTGATCCTTGTTACCGCCGACCACGAGACCGGCGGCATGGCTATCGGCTACAAGACCACCAACTACGACACCTTCCTGACCAATCTGGCACATCAGAAGATGTCCTACGCAAAGTTCGATTCCACCTATGTGCAGGGCTACATTGCCAACAAGACCCCCTTTGAGACTGCCATGCAGGATGTGAAGAACGTCTTTGGCTTGACCCTGCCCACCGACCCCGCTGCCGCCAGCGCAGGCAAGCTGCTGCTGACCGACTACGAGGTGGAGAACCTGCGCAAGGCCTACGAGCGCACCCTGAAGGAGGGCTCCTCCAGCCAGAGCAAGATGAGCCAGCAGGATTACGAGCTGTACGGCACCTACATCCCCTTCAGCATGGCTGTCTGCCACACCATCAACCACAAGTCCGGTATGGATCACACCACCTACGCCCACACCGGTGCCATGGTCAATGTGTACGCCATGGGTGTCGGCGCCGAGAAGTTCGGCGGCGTGTACGACAACACCGAGATCTACCACAAGCTGGCTGAGCTGACCAAGGTTCAGTAAGAGCGCCTGATTTTCCTACTTCACTTCCCACTCCGCTTTTCCACAACCAAGCCGCAAAATGTGCAAAACCCTCCCTGCCGAAAGCGCAAAGACTGCGCCCGGCAGGGAGGGTTTTGTTGTATTGTCAACGCTGAATGCTTCAGACCTTCATTTCGGGAAAGCCCTCCAGCTTGGAGGTGCAGTGGGGGCAGCGCACAGCCTTGATGGAGATCTCACTCTGGCAGTAGGGGCACACCTTAGTGGTGGGCTCCTCCGGCTCGGCAGGCTCTTCGGGCTTCTTGTGCAGGGAGTTGACAAACTTGATCACAACGAACAGCACAAAGGCAACGATGAGGAAGTTGATGATAGAGTTGACGAACTCGCCGATCTTGATGCTGGAACCGCCCAGATCAATGACCACATCGGAAAAATCTGCCTTGAAGAACAGACCGATCAGCGGGTTGATGATGTCCTCCACCAGCGCGGTGACGATGGCGGTGAAGGCGCCGCCGATAACAACGCCCACTGCCATGTCCAGCACATTGCCGCGCATGGCAAACGCCTTGAACTCTTCAAAGAACTTTTTGATGCCGCTTTTTTTCTCTTCCATAGATAAACTGCTCCTTCTTGTCCCTTTTTTTACCGCAGGGGGTTATTTATTTTTATAATAACGTATCATACGGCGATTTGCAAGAGTAAAGCAGCCCGTTTTATAGAAAATAAAAAGGATCCTCTCCCACGAAAAAACGATCCCGGAAAGTCCGCAGACTTTCCGGGATCGTCCCATTCAAAAATAGTTTTCCGCTGATTTATGCGGCGGGCTGCTCTGCGGCAGGCGCGGCTGCGGGCTGGGGGTCAGCGGTCACCGTAATGGTGCGGCTGATGCTGCCGCAGGAGTAGTTGCCCCCGG
>CAVKCU010000229.1:0-3162 GCA_963654645.1 Clostridiales bacterium
GGGGCGTCACATAGCGGAAATCATCCAGACGCACATAGCGCTGGCTCTGCACGCTAAAGGACGCGATGCGATGCCGGGTGATCTGGGCAAGCAGGGTGCGGCTGACCCCTTCGATACCAAAGGTGAAGCTGGCATGCTCGATGGGGCTGGCATGACCAAGATCACTGAGCATGGTCAGGAATTTTGCAGTTTTTTCCTCGTCCAGCCCGTCCAGAAGGTCGGTAATACGGGCGTCGGAGTAGCAGAGCTTTGCGGCAGCCGCCACCACCTTTTCCGGTTCCGGGGTGTGGGCGATCAAACGAACAGTCATCATAGGGTCATTCTTCCTCCGTAATCTTGGTCAGTGGCGCAAAATTGGCCATCGTTTTCTTGATGCCCACTTTTTCAAAGTTGATCTCCACGATCTGATCCCCAGCAGCGGGCTTTACCTTCAGCACCGTGCCGCGACCAAACACCTTGTGCTCCACGATATCGCCCGGTTCATAGTGCTTTGCGCCGGAAGCTGCCGGTCTTACGACAGAATTCGCCGTAAAGGTGGTTTGCTTTACAGCGTTTTTTGTCGTATTTCCGCCGGAATATGCAGAGCCAAAGCCGCCGCTTCTTGTGGTCGGCTGGGTGGAGCTGTTGCCATAGTGACTGCCAAAACCGGAGGAGGCGGTGCTTCTTCCGCCGTAAGAGGAGCCAAAACCGCGGCCTTCACCGGCGTTATATTCCCGGTTCAGATAGCCGCTGCGGCTGCCTGAGCTGTAACCGCCGCCGTAGCTGCTGCGGCTGTAACCGGAGGGGCCGGAGTAGCCGGATGCCCCGCCGGGCACGGTATCGCTATAACCAGAGCCCCAGCCGCCCATGCGGGAACGCTGCTCCAGCACCGGGCTGCGGGTCTCCTCGATATATTCCGGCTCGATCTCCCGCAGAAAGCGGCTGGGCTCGTTGCGCTGGGTGCGGCCGTACAGCATGCGGGTGACGCTGTTGGAGATGTACAGCTCCTTTTTGGCGCGGGTGATGCCTACATAAGCCAGACGGCGCTCCTCTTCCAGATCTGCTTCGGAGTACTTGCTCATCTCGCTGGGGAAAACGCCCTCTTCCATGCCGATGAGGAACACATAGGGGAACTCCAGACCCTTGGCGGAGTGGATGGTCATCAGCACCACCTGATCGCTGCTTTCGTTATAGCTGTCGATATCGCTGATGAGGGCGATATCCTCCAGATAGCCCTCCAGCGTGGCTTCCTCTCCGTGCTGGTCGCAGTAGTTCTTGACATTATTCACCAGCTGACCCAAGTTCTGCAGACGGTCGGCGGCATCCTCGTGCCCCTTAGCGGCGTCTGCCTCCAACATGGCCTTGTAGCCGGTCAGCTCAATGACATCGGAGGCGAATTCGTCCAGCGTGCGGGTGGCAAGTGAATCCTGCAAACGCTGGTAGATCTGCCAGAACTTGAGCAGCGGCATGACGGCGCGGGAGAGCTTGGCGTACTGGTCGGCATGGCTGATGACATCCAGCATGCTGACCCCCTGCTGCCCGGCAAGGTCCGCAATGACGTCCACGGTGGTAGCACCGATCTTGCGGGCGGGCTCGTTGATGATACGGCGCAGCCGCACATCGTCCCGGGGGTTGGCTACGATGGACATATAGGAGTGGATGTCCTTGACCTCCTTGCGGTCGTTGAAGCGCTGCCCGCCCACGATCTTATGCGGGATGCCCGCGCGGGTAAAGTAGCTTTCAATGGGAGCAGACTGGGCGTTCATACGGTAGAGGATGGCGTGGTCTGCCAGATGCCCGCCCGCCTTCAGATGCTGACCGATCACGTCCGCGATATGGCTGGCTTCGTCCTGCTCGTTCTCGGCGGTATACACCTGCACCTTATCGCCCTCGCCGTTGTCTGTCCACAGGGTCTTGCCCTTGCGCTCGGTGTTATGCTGGATGACGCAGTTGGCTGCGTTGAGGATATTGGAGGTGGAGCGGTAATTCTGCTCCAAACGGATGGTCTTAGTGCCGGGATAGAGCTTTTCAAAGTTGAGGATATTCTCAATGGTAGCGCCGCGGAAGCGGTAGATGCTCTGGTCGTCATCGCCCACCACGCAAATATTGCGCTCCGGCCCGGTGAGCAGGCTGACCAGACGGAACTGCGCCACGCTGGTGTCCTGATACTCGTCCACCAACAGGTAGCGGTACTTGTTCTGGTAGAATTCCCGCACGTCCGGGTGTTCAGCCAGCAGCTGCACGGTCTGGTAGATGAGATCGTCAAAGTCGAACGCACCGGCTTCCTTCAGCTTTTTCTCGTAGGCTGCGTAGATGCGGGCGGTCTGGGTGCTCTTCACGTCTCTGGCATGGTCTGCAAGCGCCTGCTCCGGGCTGACCAGCTGATCCTTCCAGCGGCTCATCTGGTTGATGGCGGCCTTGATAGGCAGGAATTTATCATCGATGCTCAGCTCTTTATACACCGTTTTCATTACACGCTGGGCATCGTCAGTATCGTAGATGGTAAAGCTGCGTGGGTAGCCGATCTCCTCTGCCCAGCGGCGCAGGATGCGCACACAGGCCGAGTGGAAGGTAGAGGCAAACACCTCGTCTCCTTCCTCGCCGCCCAGCATCCGGCGCAGGCGCTCCTTCAGCTCCCCTGCCGCCTTGTTGGTAAAGGTAATAGCCATCACATTCCAGCTGCGCACCGCGTTGCGGCGCAGCATGCCGTCCAGCCAGCTGGGGGCATCTGTACCGGTCATGATAGCGGTGCGCAGGGCTTTGACGTCCTCATCGGTCACCGGGCGGGGCGTTTCCTTGGAACCGTGCGCCGAGCCGAACCGGATGAGGTTGGCAATGCGGTTGACCAGCACCGTGGTCTTGCCGCTGCCGGCACCGGCAAGGATGAGCAGCGGACCGTCCGTGGTAAACACAGCCTGCCGCTGCATATCGTTCAGGCGACCGAATTGCTTTTCAATGTAAGTATCACGCAGGGTGCAGAATTCCTGCCCGAGAGATGCTGCCATGGTTTCACCTGTTTCCTTCGCTGTTATTCATACCGTATAGTATAGCACATTTCAAAAAGGTTGTACATAAAAACTACCGGGAGTTACAGCTGCTTTTCCAGCAGATAGCGGTCGTAGCCGCCGTACATCTCCCGGCGGCAGCGTATGACAAAGCCGCCGGCCTGTGCGTTGCGCAGGC
>CAVKCU010000230.1:0-3114 GCA_963654645.1 Clostridiales bacterium
CTCGTCCCGAACGAGGCGCGCTACCAACTGCGCTATGCCCCGAAAATACCGCAGCCAATTGACTGCGGTTTGGTTGGGGATGAGAGAATCGAACTCCCACAAGTAGAGTCAGAGTCTACCGCACTACCACTATGCAAATCCCCAATATTCGGTTGTGTCAGCCGCGCCGTGCGTTGCTGACAAGGGATATTATACACGCCGGCGGGCCGCTTGTCAACCATTTTTTCAGTTTTTCTGCAAAAGTTTTCGCGGCGGCTTCCCGGTGCACACAGGCTTGTAAATTTTTGGTTTTTCTCTTGACAGCACTCCCCTTTCGGAATACTCTAATACTATAAAAAGGTAGGATCCCGGTCAGCCCGGCACCCTTTGCCGGACCGTTCGGCTTTGCCTGAATGATAATGAAAGAGGGTTTTTGAATGAAAAAACGTGTTGGTATCCTGACCTCCGGCGGCGATTGTCCGGGTCTGAACGCCACCATCCGCGGTGTTGCAAAAGCACTGTACGCCCGCATGGGAGATAACGTGGAGATCGTGGGCATCGCCAACGGTTACAGCGGACTGATCAACGGCGACTACCGCGAGATGAACGAGGATGACTTCCGCGGCATCCTGACCTTAGGCGGCACCATTCTGGGCACCAAGCGCACCCCCTTCAAGATGATGCGTGTGGTGGAGGACGACAACATTGATAAGGTCGCCGCCATGAAAAAGACCTACAAGGCCGCAAAGCTCGACTGCCTGCTGTGTCTGGGCGGCAACGGCACCCATAAGACCGCCAACTTGCTTTCGCAGGAGGGGCTGAACATCATCGGCCTGCCCAAGACTATTGATAACGATATCTACGGCACGGATGTGACCTTCGGCTTCCACACTGCTGTGGACATCGCCACAGACGTCATCGACCGCATCCACACCACTGCCGGCAGCCACAGCCGCGTGATGTGCATCGAGATCATGGGCAACAAGGCCGGCTGGCTTACCCTGTACTCCGGCATTGCCGGCGGTGCGGACATCATCCTGCTGCCTGAGCTGCCCTACGATATCGACCGCGTGTGCGAGGCCGTGGAGCGCCGCGCCAAGAAGGGCTCCAACTTCTCCATCCTTGCCGTAGCCGAGGGTGCCATCAACACCGAGGAAGCCCGCATGAAGCGCAAGGACTGGATGGCTAAGCGTGCTGAGGCAGGCCTTGGCACCACCGCCACCAACCGCATTGCGCAGGCCGTGCAGAAAAAGACCGGTATGGAGACCCGCGTGTGCATCCCGGGGCACATGCAGCGCGGCGGCAGCCCCAGCGCCTATGACCGTGTGCTGGCTACTCAGTTCGGCAGCTATGCCGCACAGCTGGTGGAGGTAGAGCGCTATGGCGTGACCGTGGCGATGGTGAACCGCCGGGTGACCGAGAACCGTCTGGCAGATATTGCCGGCAAGACCCGCAATGTGCCTGAAAACTGCGAGCTGCTGAGCGTGGCGCGCCGCATGGGCGTCTGTCTGGGCTGAGCCCTGCCCGCAAACGGGAATGCTGTGAGAAACGTGAGACACCGGAGAGTCTGCTGGCTTTCCGGTGTCTCTTTTTATGCGCAGCACAAAACGGCTGACGAACAGCTTTTTTACGGTGAATTTGTTATTGAAAACCTGTGCTTTCTGTCCCAAGTGGGCAAAAAAGGTTGTCAAAACAGGAAAAACAGGGTATGATAGAAGCTGGATCACAGGCTGTGGTCCTTCAATATTGCTAAAGGAGTGTGCTTTGTTATGCGCGCCTATGAACGACTGCTTGATTACGTCAGGGTCTACACCACCTCGGACCCGGAGTCCGGCACCCATCCTTCCGCTGCGCGGGAGTTTGATCTGGCTCACAAGCTGGTGGAGGAGCTGAAAGCTCTGGGCGTGGAGGATGCCCGGGTGGACGAGCACTGCTACGTCTACGGCTCCCTGCCCGCTACCCCCGGCTGCGAGGCCAAACCCGCGCTGGGACTGATTGCCCACATGGACACCGCCCCGGATGCCAGCGGCGAGAACGTGAATCCTATCCTGCACGAGAACTATGACGGCGGCGATGTGGTGCTGCCCGCTACCGGCAAGGTGATGAAGGTCTCCGCCTTCCCCTTCCTTGCTTCCATGAAGGGCGAGACCCTGATCACCACCGACGGCACCACCCTGCTGGGTGCAGACGATAAGGCCGGTGTGGCTGAGATCATGACCGCTGTGGAGACCGTTATCCGCGAGGGCCGCCCCCACGGCAAGCTGTGCATCGGCTTTACCCCGGACGAGGAGATCGGCGAGGGTGCCGACCTGTTCGATATCCCCGGCTTTGGTGCAGACTTTGCCTATACGGTGGACGGCGGCGATGCCGGCGACATCGAGTACGAAAACTTCAACGCTGCTGCTGCCACTGTGACCATCCACGGCTTCTCGGTGCACCCCGGCTCTGCCAAGGATACCATGATCAACGCTTCCAACGTTGCCATGGAGTTCCACGGCGCTCTGCCCGTGATGGCACGTCCTGAGACCACCGAGGGACGTCAGGGCTTCTACCACCTGTGCCAGATGTACGGCGATGTCACCACCGCAAAGCTGGGTTACATCCTGCGCGACCACGATGCCGCAAAGCTGCAGTTCAAGAAGGACAATATGCAGGATATTGCCGATTACCTGAACGGCAAGTACGGTGCAGGCACCGTAGAAGTGGAGATCAAAGACAGCTACCGCAATATGCTGGAAAAGATCAAGCCCCACTTCCACCTCATCGAGACCGCCCGCAAGGCTGTGCGCATGGCTGGTCTGGAGCCGGTGGAGGTGCCCGTGCGCGGCGGCACCGACGGCGCTACTCTGAGCTGGAACGGTCTGCCCTGCCCCAATCTGGGCACCGGCGGCTTCAACTTCCACGGCGTATGCGAGTGCACCACTGTGGAGCGGATGGACCGCTGCACCGAGATCGTGCTGAACATCATCTCCCTGTACGCTGAATAATTTTCTTACGTTTTCTGCAAAAAGCTTCTGCACCAAAAATGGCCCCGCGTGAAACCGCGGGGTCATGCTGTATAGCCTCCCAAAAAGCGCATAAAACACAAAAACCCGCCTGGCAGCGGGTTTTTGTGTATAGAGGGGTGGGAAAGTA
>CAVKCU010000231.1:0-3091 GCA_963654645.1 Clostridiales bacterium
CTGTCCACCGAGAAAGCATCTGGCTGTCACGGCCATTTATAGATTATACACCTTTTGTGTCTATTTTGCAAGTGGTTTTTTCCGTATTTCCGATAAAAATTTCTTGCTTTTTCAAAATGGTCTTTTCCCGCCCTCTGCATTGCCATTTCCACCGTGGAGATGAATCTTTTTCACCAAAACTTGTCAGAATTGCATAAATAACGTCTTTCAAAACCAAAAAGACCTCCCCGGAAGGGGAGGTCTCGGTCTCAAGCCTTACTTGAAGCTGAAGGTATCGGGGTCAAAGTTGGGGTCGTCCCAGCTCCGGGTCATGATCTCGGTGCGGTCCTTGAGGATGGCTATGGAATGCTCGAAGTGAGCAGCCAGACCGCCGTCCTTGGTCTTGACCGTCCAGCCGTCCTTGGCCTGGGTGATCTTGCAGTCGTACTGGCAGATCATGGGCTCGATGGCGATGGTCATGCCGGGGACGAGACGGGGGCCGCGGCCCTGATGGCCGTAGTTCGGCACTTCGGGGTCTTCGTGCAGCTCCCTGCCGGTGCCGTGGCCCACAAACTCGCGGACGACGGAGAAGCCGGCGTCCTCGCAGTAGCTCTGGACGGCATAGCCAATGTCGCCGATGCGGTTGCCGGCCACAGCCTGCTCGATGCCCTTGTAGAGAGCGGCCTTGGTGACGTCCAGAAGGCGCTGAGCCTCCAGGTCGATCTTGCCCACTGCATAGGTGCAGGCGTTGTCGCCGTTGAAGCCATCGACCTTTGCGCCGGTATCAATGCTCACGATGTCACCCGGGCGGATGACGATGTCATGCGAAGGGATACCATGGATGATGGTATCGTTCAAACTGATGCAGGCCGTTCCGGGGAAACCGTACAGACCCTTGAAGTTGGGGATGCCGCCGTGCTTCACGATGAAGTCGTAGATCAGCTTATCCAGCTCCCAGGTGGTCATACCTGCCTCGATATGTTCACCGCCGTATTTCAGGGCAGCTGCGCTCAGGGCATTCGCCTTGCGCATACCGTCCAGCTCTTTCGCATTCTTGATCTGAATCACTTTTATGCCTCCAAAGCCTTCATGATCTCTGCCGTGGTCGCCTCAATGGAATCGTTGAAGGGGATGACAGCCAGTTTGCCGCGCTGACGGTAGAAGTCTACCAGCGGCTCAGTCTGCTCATGATATGCCTTCA
The DNA here is from genome assembly GCA_963654645.1 of Clostridiales bacterium. Taxonomy (GTDB): domain Bacteria; phylum Bacillota; class Clostridia; order Oscillospirales; family Ruminococcaceae; genus Faecalibacterium. The sequence goes on from CAVKCU010000231.1 coordinate 1,181, forward strand.
GACGGTCGAGCACGGTAGCGGGCTGGTCGTCCTTGCGGATGACGAGCTTGCCGCCGCAGCAGTCGCACACGCCCTCGACCTTGCTCTTCTTGTTGACGATGTGGTAGCTTGCGCCGCACTTCTCGCAGACGCGGCGGCCGCTCATGCGGTCAACGATCACATTGTCCTCCACCTGCAGCTCCAGCACCTTGTCGATGCGGATGCCCATGGTCTCGATGGCCTCGGCCTGGGCGATGGTGCGGGGCACGCCGTCCAGGATGAAGCCGTTGGCGCAGTCGGGCTGTGCCAGACGCTCCTTCAGGATGCCGATGATGACCTCATCGGGCACCAGCGCACCGGCGTCCATGAAGCTCTTGGCCTTCTTGCCCATCTCAGTGCCTTCCTTGACGGCAGCGCGCAGGATGTTGCCGGTGCTGATGGAAGGAATGTTCAGCTTTGCGCAGATGATCTCCGCCTGCGTGCCCTTACCGGCGCCGGGTGCGCCCAACAGAATCAGATTCATAGGATTGCTCCTTTCCTTTTACAAAAGGACAGTGTATTTTTGTTTGAACCAACTAACGGCCCACCAAAGCAAAAAAGCACTGAAAAGTCCGAGCGTGCTCTCCTTTCCAGTGCTTTCTCACATCAGTGCTTTAATTTTAGATCAGCCGAGGAAACCCTTATGGTTGCGCATCGTCATAAAGCTGTCGAGGCTGCGGGTGGTATCAAGTGCCACACCAACCACGATCAGCAGGCTGGTACCGCCCAGCTGGATGCTCATACCGGTCAGGTTGCCCAGAATGATCGGCAGTACAGCCACCGCAGCCAGGAAGATGGCACCGATGAGGGTGATCTTGTTCAGGGTGCGGGTGATGAAATCGCTGGTCGGCTTGCCGGGACGGAAGCCGGGGATCGAGCCGTTGTTGCGGCGCAGATTGTTGGCGATCTCAACGGGGTTGTACTGGATGGCCACATAGAAGTAGTTGAAGGCCAGGATCAGCAGCAGGTAGATGACGACGTAAAGCGGCGACGTATAGTTGAAGGTACGGAAGAATGCGTACCAGAACGGATGCGCAGCCTGGTCGACCTGCATGAAGCTGCCGATCGTGCCCGGGATCGAGACCAGAGCGGAAGCGAAGATGATGGGCATGACGCCGGTCATGTTCAGCTTCAGCGGCAGGTAGCTGTTCTGCCCGCCCATCTGCTTGCGGCCCACCACGCGCTTGGCATACTGGATGGTGATGCGGCGCTCAGCGTTCGTCATAATGACGATGAACACGATCACGACCAGTGCCAGAACGAGCAGCAGGGGCAGGAAGATGTAGAACTGGCTCTCGCCAGCAGCGGCGCGGGTCAGCAGACCAGCCACCGTGGTGTAGAGAGAAGACCAGTTGGAAACGATCGAAGAGAAGATCAGAAGGGACAGGCCGTTGCCGATGCCCTTGTCATCGATCTGCTCGCCGCACCAGGTGATCAGCTGAGCACCTGCGGTGAAGGTCGCGATGATGACCACGGCGGTAAAGATACCAGCCGCGCCGGAAGTGTACTTCAGTGCGCCCATGTTACGGACCACAAAGTAGTAGCCGAGGCTCATGATCAGAGCAATGATGCCGCCGGCATACCGGGTGATCTGCTGCAGCTTCTGCTGGCCGTCCGGTTCCTTCGCAATGTTTTCCAGCGAGGGGATGGCCACAGTGAGCAGCTGCACGATGATGGATGCGTTGATATAGGGTGTCACACCTAACGCGAAGAGCGTGCACCGGGACAGTGCGCCGCCGCTCATCATATCAAGATATGCGAGCATGTTGCCGTTCGAGAACATCTGCGTCAGCGCAGAGCTGGTCACGAAAGGCACCGGGATAGCACAGCCCAAACGATACACCACGAGGATCGCCAGCGTGAACAGGAGACGATTTTTAAGCTCGGGGATCT
>CAVKCU010000232.1:0-3087 GCA_963654645.1 Clostridiales bacterium
ACATCATCGGCATGATCGGTGTGGACGGCGCACTGTATAAGTCTATGGAGTTCACAGGTCCGGGCGTGGCTGGGCTGACCATGGACGACCGTCTGTGCATCTGCAATATGGCGATTGAGGCCGGTGCGAAGAACGGCATCTTCCCGGTGGATGAGGTGACTCGCGGCTATCTTGCAGGCCGCAGCCAGCGCCCGCCGGTGTTCTACGAGGCAGACCCCGATGCCGTGTACGAAAAGACCATCGAGATCGACCTGAGCGCACTGGAGCCCACCGTCAGCTACCCCCATCTGCCCGAGAACACCCATGTTGCCAGCGAGGGCAGGGACATCAAGATCGATCAGGTGGTCATCGGCAGCTGCACCAACGGTCGCCTGGAGGATATGGAAGCCGCCTACAACATCCTCAAGGGCAAGCACATCGCCAAGGGTGTGCGCGGCATCATCATCCCTGCCACCATGGCTGTCTATAAGGAGTGCATCCTGCGGGGCTGGACCACCGCCTTTATCGACGCGGGCTGCATCGTATCCACCCCCACCTGCGGCCCCTGTCTGGGCGGCTACATGGGCATTCTGGCAGCGGGCGAGCGCTGCGTTTCCACCACCAACCGCAACTTTGTGGGACGCATGGGTCATGTGGACAGCGAGGTTTATCTGGCCTCTCCCGCCACCGCCGCCGCCAGCGCCCTGACCGGCTATATCACCGACCCGCGCACGGTCTGACCCGAAAGGAGCATGAGCATGAACGCAAGAGGTTCTGTTTTCAAATACCCGGATAACGTGGATACCGACGTTATCATCCCGGCACGCCACCTGAACACGCAGGACGCCAAGGAGCTTGCCAGCCACTGCATGGAGGATATCGATAAGGACTTTGTGAACCGGGTGCAGCCCGGCGATATCATGGTGGGCGGCTGGAACTTTGGCTGCGGCTCTTCCCGTGAGCACGCGCCCCTGTGCATCAAGACCGCCGGCATCGCGGTGGTCATTGCCAAAAGCTTTGCCCGTATCTTCTACCGCAATAGCATCAACATCGGTCTGCCCATCATGGAGTGTCCGGAGGCTGTGGACGCCATCGAGGCAGGGGACACCGTTCAGGTGGACTTTGACACCGGCGTCATCACCGATGAGACCAACGGCAAGGTGTTCCACGCCGAGCCCTTCCCGCCCTTTATCCAGAACATCATCTCCGCCGGCGGCCTGATGAAGGCGATCCAGAAATAACCCCATCTCCATCCGTGAAAATGTGTTTGGAGGACCCGCGTTTGCGTAGCAATGAAAGCCCCAGTGGGGCTTTTAAGCGGCAGAGCGGTCTGCGTTAGCAGATGGAAGGGCCTTCGCCCTGACAAGCTCCGCGGGCCGCGATAAACACGAAATATAAATAAAATTCCGCTGATTATGCGCAGAGCAACGCGGAGCGCATTCTAAATCGTCCATCCCCCAAAGAGGGCGTAAGGCTTTGAGAGAGTGGGGCTATCAGGGGCGTTTTGAGCATAGAAGGAGTACCTCATGGAAAAAAATATTGCTGTCATCTGGGGCGATTGCTCCAGCCCGGAGATCGTAAAGCAGACCCTCCGGGTGCTGGACAAGGTTGCCGAAAAGTACGGTCATACCTTCCGCTACACCGCTGCCGCCATGGGCGGCGAGGCCATTGATCAATACGGCGACCCGCTGCCCCAGCACGAGCTGGACAAGTGCCTTGCCGCCGACAGCGTGCTGCTGGGCGCAGTAGGCGGTCCCAAGTGGGAGGGTCTGCCCGGAGAGCAGCGCCCGGAAAAGGGTCTGCTGCGGCTGCGCGCCGGGATGGGGCTGTACGCCAACAACCGCCCCGCTAAGATCTGGTCGCAACTGGCGCCTGCCAGCCCCCTGAAGCCCGAGATTGTGGCACAGGGCATTGATTTTATCATTGTGCGGGAGCTGATCGGCGGCGTGTACTTCGGCAAGCACGAGACCCACACGATGGAAAACGGCGAAAAGCAGGCCGTGGACACCATGCCCTATGCAGAGCACGAGATCGAGCGCATTGGTCGCATCGGCTTCGAGACCGCCCGCAAGCGCCGCAAAAAGCTGTGCTGCGTGGACAAGGCTAATGTGCTGGACACCAGCCGCCTGTGGCGCACCGTGATGCACCGGCTGCAGGTCGAGTACCCGGACGTGGAGTACAGCGAGATGTTCGTGGACAACTGCGCCATGCAGATCGTGAAGAACCCCGCACAGTTTGACGTCATCGTCACCGAGAATATGTTCGGCGATATCCTGTCGGACGAAGCCTCCATGATCACCGGTTCCATCGGCATGATCCCGTCCTCCAGCCTTGGCGACGGCACCCGGGGTCTGTACGAGCCCATCCACGGCTCTGCTCCGGATATTGCAGGCAAGGACATCGTAAACCCCACTGCCTGCATCCTGTCCGCTGCCATGATGCTGCGGTACTCCTTTGGCATGGCAGAGGAAGCCGATGCCATTGAAAACGCCGTGAGCCGTGTGCTGGACAAGGGGCTGCGCACCGCCGACAACATGAGCGAAGGCTGCACCTGTCTTGGCTGCACTGCCATGGGCGATGCCATTCTGGCAGAGCTTTGAGCCGCAGCATGGGACGATTTGAGATGCGCTCCGCTTTGCTCTGCGCATAGTTCAAGGAAAAACGATTTATAATTTCGGAATACCGGAGCGTCTGCGGACGCTCCGGTATTCCATTTTCACGGGAAGGGCTGCAGCGCTCGTTTCCTGCGGGAACAGTCGCGCTGAAAGGGTTCTCTCCCATGAAAAAGGGATCCTGAAAAGCCCGCAGGCTTTTCAGAATCCCCAATAAAAACACTGATTCTTTTTAAGATGCGCGGAGCGCATTCAAAATGCTCTGACGTTACACGCCGGAAGCACCATAGTTTGCCAGCACGCGGGCGGAGGGGTCGTTGACGTTGCAGCCCGGCCATGCCTTGTTGGGCATCCAGAAGCCCACGATGGTGCGGCTCTGGTCGTGGTAGTACTTCTCAAAAATTTCGCGGTAGAACAGGCTCTCCTTGGTAAAGGGCATGCAGTGTGCCGAGTAGTTTGCCCGGCGCATCTGGAACTCCTCGTCGGTGTACAGGCT
>CAVKCU010000233.1:0-3085 GCA_963654645.1 Clostridiales bacterium
CTGCTGTGGCACTGCAAGGGCAGCCTTTCCGGCATTGGCGGCGAGATCCGCCCCGGCATCGTCCACCGCATCGATAAGGACACCAGCGGCCTGCTGGTGGTAGCCAAGGACGATGCCACCCACATCGGCCTTTCCCAGCAGATGGCGGTGCACAGCGTGGAGCGCGCCTACCAGACGGTGGTCTACGGCGGCTTTGCGCAGGACGAGGGCTTTGTGGAAGCAAACCTCGGTCGCAGCAAGACCGACCGCAAAAAAATGGCGGTCTACCCGGCCACCGAGCCCCACACCAAGTACGCCTATACTGGCTATAAGGTGCTGGAACGGCTGGGCGATTTCACCCTGCTGGAATGCCGCCTAAAGACCGGTCGTACCCATCAGATCCGTGTGCACATGGCCTCCATCCACCACCCGGTGGCAGGGGACCCGGTGTACGGCCCCCACAACTGCATCACCAGCCTGCACGGTCAGTGCCTGCACGCCAAAACGCTGGGCTTTGTCCACCCCATCACCGGGGAGCAGCTGCGGTTTGATTCTGAATTGCCGGACTACTTTACCCATTTTCTCGCAACACTCAGGAGGAAAAACACATGAACGATTCTCTGGCATCCACTCTGGTGCTCTGTGATCTGGATAACCTGCTGCTGGGCGAGGATGGCAACCTGACCCAGGTGGTGCGGGACGTTTTGCAGCTGTTCAGCAGCCGCGGCGGCAGACTGACGGTTTTTTCGCAGCGCTCTCCGCGTGCCGTGCGCTCCATTCTGGGCAGTGTGCGTCTGGCAGCGCCGGCGCTGGTGTGCGGCGGTACCATGGCATACCACTATGCCGACGGCAACCGGGTGCCCCTGTGCAGCTTTGCCCAGCAGCAGGAGCTTTTTACCTGCCTGCCGGATACCCCCGGCGTAGGTGTTGCCGTGCAGATGCAGGACGGCACCACCCGGGTGCTGCGCATGAGCAATGCACTGGAGCGCCATCTGCGGCAGGAGTGGACCCCGTATCTGCTGGCGAACGCTGCCGATATCCGCCCCGAGCAGGCGCTGCGGGTGCTGTTGTATCAGGACAGTAAGTCTGTGCCCCTGATCTCGCTGGCAGAAAAGGCTGTCGGGGATCGTGTTGCCCTGCTGGGCGAGCGCATCGCCCCGGACACTCTTGCCCTCACCCCGAAACGTATCTCCGGTCGGGAAATGCTGGACACTGTCTGCACCATGGCGCAGGTGGGTGCGGAGCAGGTTCTGGTGCTGGCGGGCGGTCAGCCCATGCTGGAACTGGTGCAGACTGCGGAGCACAGCGCAGTGGCTGCCGATGCCCCGGCAGAGCTGCGCCTTGCCGCCGGGCAGATCACCCTGACGGATGCCGCCGGTGGCGCTGCCGTGGAGGTTTTGTACCGCATGGTGCGTGCTGCTGAAAAATCCGTGTAAAATTTGTGCAAAGCCCTCTGCAATTTTCCCGCGGAGGGCTTTCTTTTTAGCAAAAAATCAGGTAGAATGGGAGAAGGAACTATGCCGAACCAAAAGCACCGCGAAGGGCTGTTTCTGCTGCTGTGCCTTGCTGCCGCAGGGGTCTGTGCAGGGCTGGCTTTTTGGTTTGCAGTGCCGCTGCACCCGCAGACCCCGCAGGCGCTGCCGGATACAAAGCCGCTGGTGGCGTACACACAGGTGGAGCTGAATACCGCAGATGCAGATGCCTTGTGCACCCTGCCCGGTGTCGGTCCCCGCAATGCACAGGCGATTCTGGATTACCGGGCACAGTTTGGTCCGTTTGCACAGGTGGAGGATGCCGCGCAGGTGCCGGGCATTACCCGCGCAATGGTGGATTCATGGGCAGGGCAGGCGTATATCCGCTGAAAAGGGGATGGCTCGCTTGCTGCCGTGGTCAAAGAGGAAATACGGAGATTTATTGTTATGAGTGACGAATCGATCTTTATCAACCGCGAACTGAGCTGGCTGGATTTCAACCGCCGCGTTCTGGCGCTGGGCAAGGACAAAAACGTCCCGCTGGGCGAGCGGATCAAGTTTCTGGCAATTTACGGCTCCAATCTGGACGAGTTTTTCATGGTGCGCGTGGGCTCTTTGCAGGAGCGCGCAAACCTTGAGCAGAGCAAGACCAAAAAGGAAAAGCGGGAAAACAAGACCAACATGACCGCCGCCGAGCAGCTGGCTGCTATTATGCCCAAAACGGCGCAGCTGCAGGAGGAGTGCGATAAATTCTACGCAAAAGCACTGGAAAATCTGGCGGAGAACGGCTACCATAAGGTGGATTTCGATCACCTGACCAAGGAGGAAGAGCATCTCTGGAAAAAATATTTCCAGTCTGAGCTGTTCCCCATCCTCAGCCCGCAGATCGTGGATAACCGCCACCCGTTCCCGTTTTTGCGCAACAAGGAGATCTATCTTGGCGTGCTGCTGAAAGAAAAGCACACGCAGGAGCAGAGCCTTGGCATCGTGCCCATCTCCAGCCAGATGGAGCGGATGCACTTTATCAAAAAGGACGGCGCTGTGCAGTTTGCCCTCACCGAGGAGCTTGTGCTGCATTATGCGTCCAACATCTTCGGCAAGGACTCTATGCAGGAAAAATGCCTGTTCCGGGTCACCCGCAACGCGGATATCGACGTAAAAGAGGGCATGATGGACCACGATATCGATTACCGCGAGATCATGTCCGAGCTGCTCCGGCGCCGCCGCAAGCTGGCTGCTGTTCGTTTGCAGATCACGCCCGCCTCTGCACCGGAGGTGGAGCGGCTGCTGTGCACCCGTTTGGAGCTGACCCGCAAGCGGGTATTTCTGCAAAAGAGTCCGCTGGATCTCAGCTTTTTCTTCAAGCTTTCCAGCCGCATGGAGGCCGAGGGTCACCCGGCGCTGTTTTACACCCCCGCACGCCCCATGCTGCCGCCGCCGGACTATGATCTGGCTGCTGAGGTGCAGAAGCATGATGTGCTGCTCAGCTACCCGTACCAGTCCATCCGTCCCTTTATCACCATGCTCAAAAAGGCTGCGCAGGACCCGGACGTCATCTCCATCAAGATGACCCTCTACCGCATGGCGCGGGAGTCCCAGATCGTGCAGGCGCTGATGGAAGCCGCCGAAAACGG
>CAVKCU010000234.1:0-3055 GCA_963654645.1 Clostridiales bacterium
ACGGCGTGATGGGCATCAACCCGGTCAACGAGACCGAGATCCCCATCTTCATCTCCGACTACGTCCTGTCCACCTACGGCACTGGCGCCATCATGGCTGTGCCCGCCCACGATACCCGCGACTGGGAATTCGCCAAGAAGTTTGGTCTGCCCATCATCGAGGTGGTCAAGGGCAACACCCCGTCCAATCTGGACGAGGCCGCCTTTACCGATGTTGCCACCGGCACGCTGGTCAACTCCGGCTTCCTGAACGGCCTGTCCGTGGTCGATGCCAAAAAGAAGATGATCACCTGGCTGGAAGAGAACGGCAAGGGCCGCGATAAGGTCAACTACAAGCTGCGCGACTGGGTGTTCAGCCGTCAGCGTTACTGGGGCGAGCCCATCCCCATGGTGCACTGCGACAAGTGCGGCTGGCAGCCTCTGCCCGAGAGCAGCCTGCCGCTGACTTTGCCGGACATCACCGACTTTGAGCCGGGCCCGGACGGCGAGTCCCCGCTGGCACGCCACAAGGACTGGGTCAAGACCACCTGCCCCTGCTGCGGCGGTCCCGCTACCCGCGAGACCGACACCATGCCCCAGTGGGCTGGTTCCTCCTGGTACTTCCTGCGCTATATGGATCCCCACTGCAAGGATGCTCTGGCCTCCAAGGAAGCGCTGGAATACTGGTCTCCGGTGGACTGGTACAACGGCGGCATGGAGCACACCACCCTGCATCTGCTGTACAGCCGCTTCTGGCATAAGTTCCTGTACGATATCGGTGTGGTGCCCTCGGCTGAGCCCTACCAGAAGCGTACCGCCCACGGCATGATCCTTGGCCTGAACCCCCACAGCTTCGTCAACCTGCCCGCAGAGGAGCAGGAGAAGCTGCTCAAGGAGTACGGCAGCCAGAAGGCCGCCGAGAAGGCACTGGAAGAGAAGTACGGCGAGATGGCACGCCATCCCATCGTGAAGATGTCTAAGAGCCTTGGCAACGTCATCAACCCCGACGAGGTGGTGGACCAGTACGGCGCCGACACCATGCGTCTGTACGAGATGTTCATGGGCGATTTTGAGCAGGCTGCACCGTGGCAGACCTCTGCCATCGCAGGCTGCAACCGCTTCCTCGACCGCGTGTGGGCACTGAGCGACAAGCTGGTGGAGGGCGAGGGCTACCGCCCCGCCATGGAGACACTGATGCACCAGACCATCAAGAAGGTCAGCGCAGATATCGAGGGTCTGAAGATGAATACCGCCATTGCCCAGCTGATGACGCTGGTCAACGCCATGTACGACAACGGCGGCGCGACCAAGGCCGAGTTTGAGACGCTGGTGCAGCTGCTGAACCCCTTTGCTCCCCACATGACCGAGGAGCTGTGGGAGAAGCTGGGCCACAGCCACGACGAGCAGCTGGCTTACTATCCGTGGCCTGCCTACGAGGAAGCCAAGTGCGTGGAGGCTGCTGTGGAGATCGCCGTGCAGGTGAACGGCAAGGTGAAAGCGCGCCTGAAGGTGCCCGCGGACATCACCGCCGAGGACGCCATTGCCGCCGCCAAGGCAGACCCCGCTGTGGCTGCCGCGCTGGAAGGCAAGCAGCTGGTCAAGGAGATCTACGTCAAGGGCCGTCTGGTCAATCTGGCTGCCAAGGGCTGAGAACTGCTGCTCCGCTGAATAAGCGTGAACATATCATCACCCGCAGAGGCGGACCTGGCGCAGGAAACACCCGGGAGCGTCTATTCAAAAATCTTTCAAAAGTTTTGAGCAAAAACTTTCAAAAAAAGGTTGACGAACCGGATAAAATGCGCTATACTGTCTACTGTTAGTTACCATGTAACAACGAAATTCCTGCCTCACGGTCCAAGGGAGGGAATAAGATGTCGGAAATTCGTGTTAAAGAGGGCGAGTCGCTGGAAAGCGCACTGCGTCGCTTCAAGCGCAGCACCGCTCGCAGCGGTGTGCTCGCAGAGGTCCGTAAGCGCGAGGCTTACGAGAAGCCGTCTGTTAAGCGCAAGAAGAAGTCCGAAGCAGCCCGCAAGCGCAAGTTCAAGTAATTGATTGCTTGGAACCGCACGTTGCTTTAGATTTTAAACGCGTTGCTAACGCCGATGTAGGGGAGCCTGTTCTGCAGGCTCCCCTATTTTCATTTTAAAGCCGCTTTGCGCAGGGCAGACTGAGAGGGTCTATTTATGTTGATTACCCCCGAATATGTTTTTAAGGACGTTACCCATATCACGCCGGAATGGCTTGCCGCCAAGGGCATCACGGCTCTGGTGCTGGATATCGACAACACCCTGACCGCAGACCGCAGTCAGGAGCTGCCGGAGGAGGTCGCTGCGTGGCTTGCCGCCATGCGCAAAGCCGGGGTAAAGCTGACCATCGTTTCCAACGGTGCGGAAAAGCGGGTGCGCCCCTTTGCTGAAAAGCTGGGGCTTGCCTACCTGTACCGCGCTGCCAAGCCCCTGCCCTTTGCGCTGATGGTGGCGCAGCACCGCATGGGCGTGAAGCACCGCCAGATGGCGATGGTGGGCGACCAGCTCTACGCAGACCGCATGGTGGCGGCGCTGTACGGCATTCCCGGGCTGATGGTCATCCCCCGCGGGCCGGACTTGGGCGCACAGGTCATCCTGAAGCGCAAGTGGGAAAAAAAGCACTGGCAGAAGTACTACGACCGGGGAGGGAAGACCCTGTGAGCGAAGCTTGGAAGATCCGGTTCGGCACCGCAGGCACCAGCGACAGCTTTACCGCCCAAGGCTACAAAAGCAGCTTGGATGTGCCGGAGTACACTGCAAAAATGGGGCTGAACGCCTTTGAGTACCAGTGCGGGCGCGGGGTGCGTCTGGGACTGGATAAGGCTGCCCGCATGGCAACCCTTGCAGCGGAGCGGGATATCCTGTTCAGCGTTCACGCACCTTATTATATCAGTATGTCCAGTCTGGAAGAGGACAAGCGGCTGAACAGCATCCAGTACCTGCTGCAAAGCGCGGCGGTGTGCCGGGCGCTGGGCGGCAGACGCATCATCTTCCACTCCGGCAGCTGCGGCAAGCAGAGCCGGGAAGCCGCGCTGGAAAAGGCGCTGGATA
>CAVKCU010000235.1:0-3036 GCA_963654645.1 Clostridiales bacterium
TTTGCTCAATAGCGGCGGTGGATCTTTTTGGTGGGCTTGCGGCGGTTCCAGTTGGCGCACAGCAGCCACAGCCCGTAGATCAGGGCGGCGATCAGGCTGAGCACCAGCACCACCTTCAGGTACAGGCTGGTGAAAAACTCCTTCACCTTGTCCACCCCGAACAGCAGCGGGTTGCGGGCTACGTCCTGCCCGGCGATCAGCTCCACCACGCCGATGGTCTCGCCCGCCAGCTTCAGCTCCACGGTGCCCACTACATCGCCCTGCTGGATGGGGGCGCAGACGTAGTCCGGCAGATGGAAGTATTTCTGGGTGACGGTGCCGTCGCTGGTGGAGGGCAGCAGGGTCATCATGCTGTCGTTGGGGTACAGCTGCAAGGTGTCGGTATCGGAGGAATACTTGACAGGGATCTCCGCAATGGTCAGGTCGGTGTCCAGCGCAGCCTGAATGGAAAAGCTGTCGAACACCCAGTCCATCAGATGAACCGTCTCAAACAGGGCGGGGCGGCGGTTGGCGTAGCCGAAGGTATCGCAGCTGTCGGGGCTTTCCATCACACAGAAGATATAGGTGGCGCCGTTCTTGTTGCCCCACGAAACATAGCTCTGGGTGCCGGTATCGTTTTTAAAGGCGGTCACACTGCACATACCGCCCTGCATGGCGCTGCGGTAATAGCTGCCGCCGCTGCCCTTGCTCAGCGCCGCATTCTGGCTGACCAGCACCGAGGAGGAGCGGTGCTTCTCCTTGGCGGGCATGGTAAAGCTGGGCGCACCGGACACCTCCACAAAGGCGTCAAAGCTTGTCAGGTAGCGCAGGATCAGGTACATATCCACCGCGCAGGTGGTGTTGCCGCTGTCAATGCCGCAGGCGTCCGTCCATGTGCTGGCAGTGGTGCCGATGCGCTGGGACAGGGTGTTCATCTGTGCCACCCAGCCGTCCAGATCCCCGCCGGAAAGGGTGTATGCCAGACCCATGGCAGCCTCGTTGGCGTTGCGGGTAAGCATGGCGTACATGGCCTCGCGGTAGGTAAAGGTCTCGTTGGAGCGCATATCCGCGTTGTCAGTTTTGAAAACATAGTCCGAGATGGCAAAGGGCATCTGGAAGGTGTTATCCAGCTGGTCGGCATAGTTGGTCAGCAGCACAGCAAGGGTCATATATTTGGTCAGACCGCCGGCAGACACCTGCTTTGTGCTGTCCTTATCATAGACGATGATGTTGGTATCGGTGTTCACGATATAGGCGCTTGCAGCCTGCACCTGATACACCGGGCTGGGGTCGAACATAGCCCCGGCGGGCAGCACAAGGCAGCTGAGCAGAAATACAAGCGAAAGGACCAGTGCAAAAATACGTTTCATGTGGACAATTCCTTTAAAAAGCGATAAAATATACTAGATAAGGCTGCGCGGTACGGCGCGCCGGAGGATCAATTTTGCAGCAAACGTGCTGTGTTCTATAATAATAACAGGTTTGCCGGGGCGTTACAAGAGCCTTGCGGTGTTTTACACCGTTCTTTCGCTCCGGCTGGGAGGGCAGGAATGGTATATCTTACAGGGGACACCCACGGCGATATCCAGCGCTTCAAGCAGGGCAGGCTGCGCTGGCTGGGCAAGAAGGATACCGTGGTGGTGCTGGGGGATTTCGGCTTTGTGTGGGACGGCAGCGCCGCAGAGCGCAAGCGGCTGGACTGGCTGCGCAAGCGCCCCTACACGGTGCTGTTTCTGGACGGCAGCCACGAAAACTACGACCTGCTGGCACAGTACCCGGAGACGGAGCTGTTCGGCGGCAGGGTGCAGAGCCTTGGCGGCAATGTGTACCATGTGTGCCGGGGCAGCGTGCTGGAACTGGAGGGCAAGACCTATCTCTGCTTCGGCGGCGCGGAAAGCCAGGATAAGGACGACCGGGAGCCGGGCGTGAACTGGTGGAAGCAGGAGATGCCCAGTGACGAGGAGTACGACACCTGCCGCCGCAACTTAGAGGCGGTAGACTACAAGGTAGATTATGTGCTGACCCACGATGCACCAAGCAGATTTTTGGATTTTACCGCCCTTGCCCTTGGCGAGAGCAACCGGCTGCATCTGTTTCTGGACGAAATCCTGCTCAGGCTGACCTACGAAAAATGGTTTTTCGGCTGCTATCACAAGGATGTGCAGCTTTCCACCAAGAGCCGGTGTGTGTTCTGCGATGTCATCCCCATGGGCGAGCGGCGCACCGGGCTGTTCCGCCGATAGGAGGCAAAATGCAGGTCACGGTAAAACTATCCGCCCGGGAGGGTGCGGCGCACATCAGCGGCATTCTGGCGGGCTTCACCCTGCTGGCAAAGCGCGGGGAGCTGACCCTGCAAGTGCAGGACGCGCGGCAGGGCAATCCCCTTGCCCGGGAGGCGCTGCTGGAAACGGAGATCGATGGACGCACGGTGGTGTTCGACCTGATGGACGGCTACTTCTACAACGACCCTGCGGCGGTGCTGGCGCTGTTCAGCCGGGCAGAGGTGGTGTTCAAACGCTCCTTTTCAGCGGAGAAGAACCGGCAGTTCCCGGGCGATATCCCCGCGAAGCTGCGGCCTTTGGGGCTGAACTACTACGTTACCTGCCCGGGTTCGCCGCTGGAAGCTGAGCGCGGTGTAAAGGACCGGCTGAGGCAGTGGCGGGATTCTACCCGCTGCTACCCGCAGGATTTTGAAGCCCGGTTGACCCGGGTGCGCAAAAAGCCGCGCATCCTCTTTCTGACCCGTCTGTGGGACCCGGAGGAGCCGGCGGTGCAGCAATACCCGGACCTGCAGGCAGAGTGGCGGCAGGTGAACGCAGACCGCATCGAGCTGCTGCACCGGCTGCGAAACGCCTTCCCGGAGCAGTTCACCGGCGGCGTGTCCGATAGTGCCTGCGCCCGGCGGCTGTGCCCGGAGCTGATCATGCCGGACAAGCTGACCGGCAAGCGGGCGTACCTGCACCGGATGCAGCACACGGAGATCTGCGTGGCGTCTACCGGACTGCACGGCTCTACCGGCTGGAAGCTGGCCGAGTATGTGGCGGCGGGGCGCGCCAT
>CAVKCU010000236.1:0-3033 GCA_963654645.1 Clostridiales bacterium
TGCTCAGCACCCCCAGCATCCCCAAAAAGGAGCGCTGCGGCCTGCTGGACGAAGCCCTGCGCGGGCAGGTCCACCTCTATGTGCTGAACTTTTTAAAGATCCTGTGCGAAAAGGGCACCCTGCGGGAGCTGTCCGGCTGCGCACGGGCCTACCGCATCCGCTACAATCAGGCGCACGGCATTCTGGAGGCCACAGCCATCTCGGCTGTCCCGCTGACAGAGCAGCAGCGCACTGCCCTGCACGCCAAGCTGGAAAGCCTGACCGGCAAGACCATCGACCTTAAAACCAAGGTGGATGCCAAGGTGCTGGGCGGTATCCGGCTGGATATCGAGGGCACCGAGCTGGACGGCACCGTTCAGAACCGCCTTGCCTCCCTGCGCCGGGATATTGCGGCGGTCACTCTGTAAAGACTCCCCTGCCCTTTGCAAACGGGGCAGAGCACAGAACGAATTTCCACCCGAAATGACTATTATGAATTGAGTGGTGAACAAACAAAGATGCAACTGAAACCTGAAGAGATCTCCAAGATCATCCGTGCGCAGATCAAGCATTACGAAAATGCCATCGAGCAGAGCGAGACCGGCACGGTCATTATGGTGGGCGACGGCATCGCCCGGGCCAGCGGTCTGGAAAAGTGCATGGCAGGCGAGCTGCTCCAGTTTGACAACGGCGAATACGGTATGGCTCAGAACCTTGAGGAAAATACCGTTTCCATCGTGCTGCTGGGCTCGGATGCCGGCATCAAAGAAGGCAGCATCGTCAAGCGCACCGGCAAGGTAGTCTCCGTGCCGGTGGGCGATGCCATGATCGGTCGCGTGGTCAACGCACTGGGTCAGCCCATCGACGGCGCAGGCCCCATCGAGACCACCGAGTACCGCGCCATCGAGAGCCGCGCCCCCGGCATCATCGAGCGCCAGCCCGTCAAGGAGCCGCTGCAGACCGGTATCAAGGCCATCGACTCCATGATCCCCATCGGACGCGGTCAGCGCGAGCTGATCATCGGTGACCGCCAGACCGGCAAGACCACCATCGCTTCCGATACCATCATCAACCAGAAGGGCAAGGACGTTATCTGCATTTACGTTGCCATCGGTCAGAAGCGCTCTACCGTGGCAAACCTTGTGCAGAGCCTGACCGAAGCCGGTGCCATGGGCTACACCATCGTGGTGTCCGCTACCGCCTCGGAGCTGTCCCCCTTGCAGTATATCGCCCCCTACTCCGGCTGCGCCATGGGCGAATACTTCATGCAGCAGGGCAAGCACGTCCTCATCATCTACGATGACCTTTCCAAGCACGCTGTGGCTTACCGTGCCCTGTCGCTGCTGATCCGCCGTCCCCCGGGACGCGAGGCTTACCCCGGCGACGTTTTCTATCTGCACTCCCGTCTGCTGGAGCGCGCTGCCAAGCTTTCCAACGAGCTGGGCGGCGGCAGCCTGACGGCTCTGCCCATCATCGAGACGCAGGCGGGCGACGTTTCCGCCTACATCCCCACCAACGTCATCTCCATCACCGATGGTCAGATCTTCCTGGAGACCGAGCTGTTCCACTCCGGCGTCATGCCGGCAGTCAACCCCGGTATCTCGGTGTCCCGTGTCGGCGGCAACGCCCAGATCAAGGCCATGAAGAAGGTTGCAGGCACCCTGAAGCTGATCTACTCCCAGTACCGCGAGCTGCAATCCTTTGCACAGTTCGGCTCTGATCTGGACGCCGATACCAAGGCACGTCTGGCACAGGGCGAGCGCATCGTGGAAGTGCTCAAGCAGAACCGCTCCGCGCCCGTACCTGTGGAAAAGCAGGTCGCCATCCTGTACGCCACCATCCACGATTACCTTGTCAACGTCAAGGTGCCGGATGTGGCAGAGTACGAGAAGAGCCTGTACGAGTATCTGGACAACGATGCCGCCGGGGCTGCCGTGATGGACACCATCCGCACCACCGGCAATCTGGATAAGGACACCGAGGAGCAGCTCAAGACCGTGCTGACCCGGTATACCGAAAGCTTTGTCAAGGCGCATTAAAGGGAAGGAGGCGTAACGCATGGCTGGTTCCATGAAGGACATCAAGCTGCGCATCAAAAGCGTAGAGAGCACCATGCAGATCACCAAGGCCATGGAGCTGGTGGCTTCCTCCAAAATGCGCCGTGCCAAGGAGCGGGTCGAGCACAGCCGACCCTATTTTGAAACGCTGTACAAGACCCTGACCGAGATCGCGGCAGCGGACCCCCGGGCCCGCAACCCCTACCTGCGCCGCAGCGAGATCAAGCGCACGCTGCTGGTGGTCATTGCCGGTGACCGCGGCCTTGCCGGTGGATACAACGCCAATGTGCTCAAGCTGGCTGCACAGGAAAGCGGCAACGTGGAGGTGCTGCCCATCGGCAAGCGCTCGGCAGAGTATTTTGCCCACCACGAGACCGAGCTGTTCACGCAGGAGGTGCTGCTGGCTGCCGATATTTCGGTGGGACAGTGCTTCCAGCTGGCGCGCCAGATCACCGAAAGGTATCTCAAAGGCGAGTTTGACGCCGTAAAACTCTGCTACACCCGGTTCGATTCCATGATGACCCAGACGGCTGTCTCCATCGAGGTGCTGCCGCTGGCGATGGAGCCCACCGAGCAGCAGAAGGCGGAGGCGCGCCGCAGTCAGATCCTGTACAAGCCCAGCAGCGAGGAAGTATTCAGCGCGATCATCCCGGAGTATGTGGCCGGTATCGTCTACGGTGCCGTGTGCGAGAGCGTGGCCAGTGAGCTGGCCGCCCGCCGCACCGCCATGGACGCCGCCACCAAGAACGCCGGTGAGATGATCGACCATTTGAACCTGTATTATAACCGTGCCCGTCAGGCTGCCATCACGCAGGAGATCACCGAGATCGTGGCAGGTGCGGAGAACTAAGACCCTCTCAGCCGCCTGACGGCGGCAGCTCCCCCCAAAGGGGGAGCTTGAACGGAAAAACCTATCAAGAAGGAGTTGTAGCCTATGTCCGAAAAACATATCGGCAAGGTGATCCAGGTCATCGGCCCGGTGCTGGACATCCAGTTC
>CAVKCU010000237.1:0-3032 GCA_963654645.1 Clostridiales bacterium
GATGGTCACGCCGTTTTCGTCGTACATCTGGGTGACGATGGTGGCGGTGCAGCCCACCGGCTGGTTGCGGAAATACACCGGACCGCTGGTCTCCAGACTGCCGATGCGGTGGTGGTCGATGATCTCCAGGATCTCAGCCTGATCAAAGCCCTCCACCGCCTGTGTGGCTTCGTTGTGGTCCACCAGAATGATGCGGCGCTTGCGCAGGTTGATGATGTTGCGGCGGCTGATCATACCGCAGTACTTTCCGTCTGCGTCCAGAATGGGGAAATACCGGTGGCGCACCTTTGCCATCACGCGGGTGACGTCTGCCACCGGGGTGACGAGGGTGAATTTAATGATATCGTCCCGGGTCATGTAATAGGAGATGGGCGCACACTGGCTGATGAGCTTTGCCGCTGCGTAGGTATCGCAGGGGGCGCTCATGATGGCTACGCCGGTCTCGGCGGCGATATGCTGGATGGTGCGCCCCACCTTTGCGCCGTTGCAGATGATGATGAGAGAAGCTTCCTTCTCGATGGCGCAGAGCTGGCTTTCGTAGCGGTTGGTCAGGATGACGATATCGCCCTTTTCCATGTTGCTTTCCAGCATTTCCGGGGTGGCGGTGCCAATGCGGATGTGACCGGTGGTGCACACCGCGTCCTCGCTGCCCACCACCATGGTGGCGCCCAGCGTTTCCAGAATATTGCGGTAGCTGGTGCGGCTCTTGGCAAGGATGCCGGTGTCGAACAGGTCCATGTTGGCGGTGGCGATATCCTTCACCGTGATAAGGCCCTGCAATTCGTTCTCCTCACTGGTCACGGCAAGGGTGTCGATCTTCTGGTCGCGCATGATCTCCCATGCCTTGCGCAGGCTGGTGGAGCCGGGGATGCCGGGGATCTGCCGGTAGTCCACGTCCCGGATCTTCGGGTTGACATCGGTGCACATCCGGGGCGGCGTGACCCCGAACTTTTTCAGCACAAATTCGGTTTCCTGATTCATCTTGCCCGCACGCCGGGCTTCGCAGACCAGATCGCTGGTCTTATTTTTCAGCTCTGCATAGGCAATGGCAGAGCAAATGGAGTCGGTGTCCGGGTTGCGGTGCCCGATGACAACGACCTTGTGGGCAGTTTGCTGCATACTTTACCCCCTTATGGGCTTTACCTTATCATTTACCTTATAAAACAGCGCCGTTCCTCTCCTGCACAGCGGGACGGGCTGCAGCCTTATTTTAACACAACTGCGCCCGGGGGTAAAGGGCGCTGCGCGCGGCAGACGGTTGCTTTTTGGTACGGAACGTTGATTTTTACTTTGCGCTGCAAACAGCTTGACCTGTCCGGAAAAATGCTTTAAGCTTATAGAAAACATTGCTGATACGGAGGAACCCCTATGAAAAAGCTTTCCCGCCTGCTGCTTGCCCTCGGTCTTATGCTGTGCATAAGCCTTACCGCCTATGCTGGGGACGCACCCGCTGCCCAGCCCACCGCCAAGGAGCCCCGCACCCTGACCGCCCGCACCGGCACCGAGACCTCGCTGTGGAACGCCTACGCTTTCCTTGCCCAGCACGGCACAGCCTACCGCTTTGCGCCCTGCGCGGTGCAGACCCCGGCAGACGCCGCCGGCGCCGCCCCTGCCGAGGATGCCGCGGCAGTGCTGCGGCTTTACACCTCCTGCGTGGAAAAGGATACCCCTGTCAATACCGATGGTCATGTATTTCTCGCGGTGACCAACAACACTGACGCCGATCTTGCGGTGGGCGGGCTTTCCATTGCGCCGGGCACCAGCATTACCATAGGCACCCGGGGCAACAACCGGGAACACGCCGGGCTGTGGTATAACACCGAAGGCTACAATATGTACTATATCCCGGATTTTTATGTCAACCTGACCTATCTGCAGCTTTCCATGAACGCCGAGCAGCTTGCAGCCGTGAATGCCGCCCTTGCCGCGGCGGACAAGTGGTCGGCATGGCACAACTGCGCTGCCTTTGGCGCAGCGGTGTGGAACACCGTGTGCACCGACAAGGTAGACCCCGGCACTCCGCCTACCCCTGCCAGCCTTGCCGCCAGCGTGCGCAGCTGCGCCGGCAAATGGAATGCTGATCAGGCAGTGCCCTTTGACTACATCGTTTACTACGGCTACCCCGCCGCCCCCAGCAAAGAATTTTCCTGAGTAGGAAAATTATTGTATACAACGCTTGCATTTCGACAGCTTCCGCTGTATGATAGAAGCATTCGAGCTTTTTTGTCATTTGCAACGGAGGGCTACATGAAATCGTCCAAATTTACATCCACTCCCCTGTTCCCACGGCAGGCGCTGATAGCGCTGCTGCTGCCGCTGATCGCGGAGCAGGCGTTAAGCGTGACCATTGGTCTGGCGGATACCCTGATGGTATCCTCGGTGGGCGAAGCCGCCGTGTCCGGCGTAAGCCTTGTGGACAGCTTTAACACCCTGATGATCCAGATCATGAGCGCACTGGCGACCGGCGGCGCGGTGGTCACCAGCCAGTACATCGGTCATCAGGAGCCCAAAAACGCCAAGGCTGCGGCGGCGCAGATCTTATTTGTGCTGTCCAGCTTCAGCGTGCTGGTGGCGGCGGTGGTCATCGGCGGGCGGCACGCCATTCTGCGGGGCATCTTCGGCTCCATTGACGCGGACGTGATGCACTACGCCGAGACCTACTTTCTGCTTTCGGCGCTGAGCTACCCCTTCATCGGTCTGTACAACGCCGGTGCGGCGCTGTTCCGGGCGCAGGGCAACAGCAAGATCAGTATGCTGTCCAGCTTGGTGATGAACGTGGTGAACATCGGCGGCAACGCGGTGCTGATCTACGGCTTCGGCATGGGGGTCATGGGCGCGGCGCTGGCAAGCCTTGTGTCCCGCGCCATTGCCTGCGCGGCGGTGCTGTATCTGCTGCAAAAGCCGGGCTGTGCCCTGCGGGTGGACAGCCTGCGGGCGATGGCGCCGAATGGCGGGCTGATCCGGCGCATCCTGCGGGTGGGCATCCCCGCCGGCATCGAGAACGGCATGTTCCAGATCGGCAAGCTGTCGGT
>CAVKCU010000238.1:0-2999 GCA_963654645.1 Clostridiales bacterium
CCTTCAGCTGCTTGAGCATGTTGGAGAACATGCCGCCCGGCACCTGATACAGCAGGGTGTTGGCATCCACGCCCAGACTCTTGGGGCTGATCTGGCCGTTGGCAATGTACTTCTCGCGCAGCTTTGCAAAGTATGCGCGCACAACGTTCAGCTGCTTCAGATCCAGACCGGTGTCGTAATCGGTGCCCTGCAGGGCAGCGACCAGGCTCTCGGTGGGCATGTGGCTGGTGCCCAGGCTCAGGGGGCTCATGGCGGTATCGATGATGTCGGCACCTGCCTCGATGCCCTTCAGGATGGACATGGAAGCCAGACCTGCGGTGTAGTGACTGTGGATGTCCACAGGGATGCTGACGGTCTCCTTCAGCTTCTTCACCAGATCATAGCAGGTATAGGGGGTCAGCAGACCGGCCATATCCTTGATGCAGATGGAGTTTGCGCCCATCTCCTCCAGGGTCTTGGCGTAGGCTGCAAAATACTCGTTGTTGTGCACGGGGCTGAGGGTGTAGCTGATGCAGCCCTGCACATGAGCGCCTTCCTTGTTGGCTGCCTTGATGGCAGTCTGCAGATTGCGCGGATCGTTCAGTGCATCGAAAATACGGATCACATCGATGCCGTTTGCAACAGACTTCTGCACAAAGTACTCAACGGCATCGTCTGCGTAGGGGCGGTAGCCCAGCATGTTCTGGCCGCGGAACAGCATCTGCAGCTTCTGGTGGGGCAGCTCCTTGCGCAGGATGCGCAGGCGCTCCCACGGGTCTTCGTCCAGAAAACGGATGCAGCTGTCGAACGTAGCGCCGCCCCAGCACTCCACGGAGAAGTAGTTGATCTTATCCATTTCCGGCAGGATGGGACGCATCTCATCCATGGTCATGCGGGTGGCCAGCAGAGACTGGTGGGCATCGCGCAGGACGACCTCAGTAACCTTGATCGGCTTTTTGGCCATGATTGTCACCTCTCCCTTAGTTCATGGAAACCAGAACGTCACCGGAGTTGACGGTGTCGCCCTTGTTGACGTTGATGGATGCCACAGTGCCATCCTGCGGAGCAACGATCTCGTTCTCCATCTTCATGGCCTCAAGGATCACCAGCACGTCGCCAGCCTTCACGGATGCACCGGCCTTGACCTTGACATCCAGAATGTTGCCGGGCATGGGAGCCTTGACGGCAACGGCACCGGCAGCGCCTGCAGCAGCCTTGGGAGCAGCAGCGGGAGCCGGAGCAGCCTTAGGAGCAGCGGGTGCGGCAGGAGCTGCAGCAGCAGCCGGAGCAGCACCAGCGGCAGTCTCCTCCACGGAGACGCTGTAAGCAACGCCATTGACGGTAATATTGTAGTACTTCATGGAAGGATCCTCCAAATCAAAATCGTATCAAAAAGATTTATACAGACGATTACAGAGCCATGTTGCCGTGCTTCTTGGGCAGGCGGGCAGCACGCTTGGTGCTCAGCAGCTCCAGTGCAGCAACAACGCTTGCACGCACATTGGCTGCATCGCAGGTCAGGTCCGCAGCGCCGCAGGCAACTGCATTTGCTGCGCTGCACACCTCAGCGGTGTAAGCAGCAGCCTTTGCGTTGGTGGCTGCAATGATGTTGTCGGAAGCATCGATCTCTTCCTTGTACAGGACGCTGACCGCAGCGCTGGGCTCCAGTGCGCTGACGGTGCAGCCAGCCACGGCAATGCGCAGATCGGCAGCAGCCAGAGCAGTGTAAACCGGGCCGACGGCCTTGCCAGCCAGCACGGCCACCTTTGCGGTGGTAGCGTCGGCATAGGTAGCAGCCAGACGGGCAGCCTCACGGATGCCGCCTGCAATGTCATCGGTCGCGCTGGGCACAAAGCCCTCGGTGTCCACAATGGTGATCACCGGCACGCTGAAGGCGTCGCACAGGCGCACGAAGCGGGAAGCCTTGGCCACGCAGTTGTGGCACAGGGTCTTGCCGGTGGCCACAACGCCCACGGCGTTGCCGCCCACGGTGGCAAATGCGGTGTAGACAGACTTGCCAAAGCCGGCATACAGCTCCACAGCGCTGTCCTTATCGACCACGGCAGCAGCAGCCTTGGCAGGCTCTGCACCGGCAGCCAGAGCAGCGGTGGGCTGCTCGAACTCAAAGATCGCAGGACCGGTCAAGTTGTTGGCCGGCAGCAGGCCCACGATGTGAGCAGCCTTCTCGGCAGCTTCCTCAGCAGTGGGTGCCACAATGGCAGCCACGCCAGCCTTTGCCGCAGCGGCAGCGGTGCCGGCATCGGCCACCTTGTCGCCCTTGGCAGCGGAGGTGAACGGAGCGGTGAAGAACAGCTCTGCGCCCTCAGCCATGATGCAGACATCTGCATTGGCAGCGCTCAGTGCGCTGGTGCCGCCGCAGACACCCAGAACAACAGCCACCTGCGGGATCACGCCGGAAACCTTTGCGATCTGCGCATTCAGCTTTGCGCTGGCGGTCAGCACGTCCAGACCCTCAGCCAGCTTTGCGCCAACGGAGTTGTAGAAGGTGACGACCGGGCAGCCAGTCTGAGCTGCCATCTCCAGAACCTTGATGTTCTTTTCAACATCCTTTACGGTAACAGCTTCGCCGTTCTGGTAAACAGCGTAAGCCTGCTGACCTGCCGCATAGCCGCAGGCAGCGCTCACTGCACCGTCAGCAAACAGTGCAGTGTATTCCCCGTCATCAAAAAACTTGGCGAGGATTTCTCCCTTATTGATCTTTGAAGCCATGGTAAGACCTCCTGGTTGTCTGTGTGAGCTTTCAAAATTGGTTTTATTATACTGAATTTTCCATAAAAATGCAAGAGATTCTATAAAAGTCCATATGAATCAACATCTGTCGCGTAAAGTTCTGCAAATTTTTAACGATTCATCGTTCCTCCGTTTTCCCGCCTTTTTGCGGGCATTTTGTGCCGCACGCTCAGCTGCCAAAAATTCTCTTTCAATTTTGTTCATTCTGTCTGCCCCTGCTGCATTTTATTTTATAAGAAGTTATGTTACACTATATTTAATATGTAATA
>CAVKCU010000239.1:0-2964 GCA_963654645.1 Clostridiales bacterium
CCGACCGTCTGAGTGCGCTGATCAAATGCACCGAGGAGCAGCGCAGCGGCAACCACGAATTTGACGCTGCGCTCACGCAGCAGCACGCCGCGCTGCAAGCCATGCACTGCCCGGAAGCCGATTGGTTTCTGGAGCATTGCCTGCCCTGCTACACCCAGAATCTGGATGAGTTGACGAAGCTGTAAAAATACGGCTTGTCACCGGGTAAAGACGATTGGGAATGGCCTCCGCTTGCGCTCTGGCCATATTCAGCGGAAAGATTATTTTTAATTTCGGGGTTCAGGAAAGTCTGCGGACTTTCCTGAACCCCATTTCACGGGAAGGGGTCGTAGCCGGAAAATGCCGTTTACCTTTACGACCCTCTCCCGTGAAAAAGTAAATCGGGAAAATCCGCAGATTTTCCCGATTTACAAATCATAGAATGTTTTTCCGCTGATGATGCGCAAAGCGAAGCGGAGCGCATTCTAAATCATTGCTCAGCCCGCGGGCTTACGGGAACGGCACTTCCCGCACATCATCGGGGTCCAGCCCGGCCTTGCGCTGCTCTTCAAATACGGCGGCGATCAGCTCGTCCAAGTCCTCTAAATGGGTCAGGGTGCAGCAGTAGCGGCGCAGGGCGGCGGCGCCCTTCAGACCTTTCATGTAGTGCATGGTCTGGGCGCGCGCCTGCGGCATAGCTACAAACTCGCCCTTCTGCTCCACCATCTCTTCCACCTGACGGCGCAGCGCGTTCATCCGCGCCTGCAGGTTCGGTTCCTTGGGGGCGGGCAGACCCTCCAGCGCGGCGTTCACCCGCTCAAACAGCCACGGGTCGCCCAGTGCGCCCCGGGCGATCATCACGCCGTCGCAGTTTGTCTGGCGCACCATGCGCAGCGCGTCCTCGGCGCAGTGGATATCGCCGTTGCCCAGCACCGGCACCTTTACCGCGTCCTTTACCCGGGCGATGATCTCCGGGTCGATGCCCGGGGTATACATCTGCTCCCGGGTGCGGGCGTGCACTGCCACCAGCGCCGCGCCCGCCTGTTCGCAGGCTTTGGCGCACTCCACGGCGGTGATGTGGTGGGCGTCCCAGCCCTTGCGCATTTTTACGGTGACAGGGCGCTTGGTATGCGCCACCACCTGCTCCACAATGCGCCCGCAGCGGTCGGGGTCCAGCATCAGCTTGCTGCCCGCCCCGCCGGAAACGATCTTAGGGGCAGGGCAGCCCATGTTGATGTCCACAAAGTCAAATTCGTACTGCTCGATGGCGGCGGTGGCCTCGCCCATGATCTCCGGCACCTCGCCGAAGATCTGCACCCCGTAGGGTGCGCCGTTGGGCTCTGCCTTCAGCAGGCTGACGGTCTTATGGTCGCCGTACACCAGCGCCCGGCTGGACACCATCTCGCTGACGGTAAAGCCCGCGCCGTGCTGTGCCATCAGGCGGCGGCAGGGGGCATCCGTAAAGCCCGCCATAGGGCCGAACACCGCCCGGTGGGGCAGGGTGATATTGCCGATCTTCAAAGGTTCCATGGGTTCTCCTTGTATCTGTTTTATCAAAAAGGGGCTGCTGCACATTGTTTGGTGCAACAGCCCCTGTGGTTTTATGTTACATCTTCTCGGGCACGTTGATCTTGAACATGGTGAGCACGTTGAAGATGGCGTTCTTCACGCCGATGCACAAAGCCAGACGTGCCTGCTGCACGGCGGGGTCTGCGCCCTGAATGCGGCAGTTGCCGTAGAAGCGGTGGAAGGCGCTTGCCAGATCGATGACAAAGCGGTTGATGCGGCTGGGGTCGTACTTCTCCGCAGCCATCACGATCTCCTGCGGGAAGGCCGCCAGCATCCGGATCAGATCCATCTCGGAGGGCTCGGTGAGCAGGGTAGCGTCGATGTTCTCTGCACCGGCAAACTGCACGCCCTCGCTCTCCATCTTTTTCAGGATGGAGCAGATGCGGGCATGGGCGTACTGCACATAGTACACGGGGTTGTCGTTGTCGGTCTTGACGGCCTGATCCAGATCAAAGTCGATGCCGCTGCCGGCGTCGTGCATATTGAACAGGAAGCGTGCACTGTCGATGGGCACCTCCTCCAGCAGGTCGGTCAGGGTGATGGCGTTGCCGGTGCGCTTGGACATACGGACAGGCTGACCGTCCCGCATCAGGTTGACCATCTGCATCAGCACGACGTCCAGATCCTCGCCGTTCAGACCAATGGCGTCCATCGCGCCCTTCATGCGTGCCACATGACCGTGGTGGTCTGCGCCCCACACGTCGATGGCCTTGGCAAAGCCGCGGGTTGCCAGCTTATTGTAGTGGTAGGCGATATCGGCAGCAAAGTAGGTGGGGATGCCGTTGGCGCGCACCAGCACCTCGTCCTTGGCCTCTTCCTCAGTGCCGTCCTCGGTCTTTTTCTTGTTCACGGTGCCGTACTTGGCAGCGTACTGGGCGCTGCGGTACATGATGGCGCCGTCCTCGGCCTTGTAGCAGGCACCCAGCTCCAGCAGCTTGTCCACCACAGCCAGAACTGCGCCGGACTCGTGCAGGGTGCTCTCGTGGAACCAGACATCGTAATCAATGCGGTACTTGCCGAGGTCGCGCTTCAGCGCGGCGATGTTCTTGGGCAGGGCGTATGCCACCAGCGCGTCCTTGAGGGCGGCAAAGGCTTCGCTCTCAAACAGAGCTTCCTCGCTCAGCCCGGAGCAGGCGGCAACGTACTTGTCGCCGTTCAGCTCAGCGAACTCACCGGCCAGCACCTTGATGTCGCCGCCCTGATAGCACTCGGCGGGCAGGGGGAAGGCTTCCTCACCGCAGTACTTCTGCAGGTAGCGCACGGCAAGGCTCTTGCCGAACTTCTGGATCTGGTTGCCGGCATCGTTGATATAGAACTCGCGGGTCACATCATAGCCGGACCAGTCCAGCACAGCGGCCAGGCAGTCGCCCAGAGCGCCGCCGCGGGCGTTGCCCATGTGCATGGGGCCGGTGGGGT
>CAVKCU010000240.1:0-2955 GCA_963654645.1 Clostridiales bacterium
CAACGGGCTATATCTACGGCTATGTGCAGGATGTGACCACCGGGATGTGGCAGTATATCATTCTGGACTTTGAGACCGGCGAAACGGTTTTCACAATGGATGTCTCCAACAAATACGGCTACAACAACATGGCCATTGGCATGTATGCCGGCAACAGCGGCAATGCACTCTACTGCCCGACAGGCTATCTGGAACTGCTTCGTCTGCAGGACCGCTTCGTTTATCTGCCCGAAATGCCCTACCGCAAGGTCGACCTTGATCAGGCTGCAAGAAATGTTCTCTCGCAGGAGCAGTTTGCGCAGGACGGCGGCGAAGGCACTGTTGCAAGCTGGCGCAACACGGTGACCGTCCGTAATGTACATCCCAACACCACGGTGGCTTTCCGCATGAACAACCTGTCCGGCAGCACCTCCGGTCTGACCCTCTACGCCTATGGCGCGGACGGAAAACTGGCAAAGGTCGACCCGGCGCTGTGGTCGATCACAGATGAGGATGGCAAAGCTGTGACGGAGCTTACCGCCGGTACGCTTTATGAGCTGCGCGTGACCGTTGCTGATGGCGGCGCTCTTGACCTGAGCGAGACGGAAAAGGAGATCAAGCTCTCCGTTGTGCTTGGAAAATAAATCCGCTTTGAGCTGTTGCAAAACAGCTTTCTGAAAAGCATTGCACAAACCCCGGGATCCTTTTTCGGAGCCGTTATGGCTCAAAAAGGGTCCCGGGGCTCTGATATGTACCCCCAATACTGGATACCCAGTATTGGGGGTACATATCACAGTGAGATAGATGTGCAGCAGCCTTTTCATTGCCTGCTTCCGGCTTGTTACAGCGGTTTACTTTTGGCAGGAGAAATGTTATGATACACCTTAGAAAAAAGGCGAGGAGGAACTACGATGGGCATTGCAGGAAATGAATGGGGCTTTCAGGTGGGCACATTGCCGAAGGGCGCGCTGGATAAGATCAGCGATGTGCCGGGCGTGACGGTGGGGCACTGCACGCTGGCAGACGGTGCGATCCAGACCGGAGTGACGGCGCTGCTGCCGCACCAAGGGGATGTGTTCCACGAAAAGGTGCTGGCAGCCAGCCATGTGATCAACGGCTTTGGCAAGACCACCGGTCTTGTGCAGATCGATGAGCTTGGCACGCTGGAAACGCCCATCCTCTTTACCAACACCCTCAGCGTGGGCACGGCGCAGACCGCGCTGGTAAAGTATATGCTGGAAAAGAACCCCGATATCTGCGAGACCACCGGCAGCGTGAACCCGGTGGTCTGCGAGTGCAACGACTGCGGGCTGAACGATATCCGGGGTCTCCATGTGACCGAACAGCACGTTTTTGCCGCGCTGGCGGACTGCAAGGCAGACTTTGCCGAGGGTGCTGTAGGCGCAGGGCGGGGAATGCGCTGTCACGGGCTCAAGGGCGGCATCGGCTCTGCCTCCCGGGTGGTGGAGCTGGACGGCAGGCAGTACACCATCGGTGCACTGGTGCTCTCCAACCACGCGCTGTTTGACGACCTCATAGTGGCGGGCAAGCCTATCCATACCCTGCTGAGCGGCAGCATCCCGCCCCACGAGGACAAGGGCTCCATCATCACAGTGCTTGCCACGGATATCCCCCTCAGCGAGCGGCAGCTGCGGCGGCTGTGCCGCCGGGCGCTGGTGGGGCTTTCCCGCACCGGGTCCTACTGCGGCAACGGCAGCGGTGAGATCGTCATCGCCTTTACCACTGCCAACCGGGTGCCGCACTATTCAGAGAAAGCTCTGCTGCCTATGACCATGCTCCACGATGACGCCATCAACCCCTTGTTCCGGGCGGCGGCGGAGTGCGTGGAGGAAAGCGTTCTCAGCAGCCTGCTCCATGCCGAGACCGTCACCGGCAACCATGGTCGGACCTTCCGCAGCCTGACGGAGCTTTTGAAACAGAACGTCTGACGCGCCGGAAAAAGGGCTGCTGTCCCGGCAAAAATGCCCGGATGCCTTGACAGATGCAGCCGCAGGGCGTATTATTTGGGCGGGAAGGCCGCTGTAGGGCGGCTTTTCTCAGAAGTGAAAGTTAGCTAATTCTAACTATTGTTTCTGCCCTGCACAGGGGATGTGCAGGAAAAACGATGATCGTCATAAGAAGCTGAAAGAAGGTACAAAAATGTTCCAGACAACCGTAGAAGTGGACGGCATGGCATGTTCCATGTGCGAAGCCCATATCAATGACACGATCCGCAAGGAGTTCCCGGTGGAAAAGGTCTCCTCCTCGCATTCTAAGGGCAGGACCGTGATCCTTTCCAAGGAGCCGCTGGACGAAAAGGCACTCCGCGCCGCCATCGAGGGCACCGGATACCGGGTGGGAGAGATCTGCTGCGAGCCCTACGAAAAGAAGGGACTGTTCTCCTTCTTGAAAAAGTGATAGTTTACGCCCGCACATCCTCCCGGCGTAAAAGCAGCCATGCCAGAAGGAACATCGTCCCCAGCCAGAAGATGCAGCTGAAGGCAAACAGCCCGTAGCTGCCCGCCAGAGCATCCGCACTTTTGTTGGAGTTCATACCGAGCTGCATCAGGGAATAGGGCCACAACAGCCCATGACCCTTGGAGCTGATAAAGATGCCGGTAATGCCGCCCAGCAGCCCCAGAAAAATGGGCACGGCAAAGCTGCGGATGACCATGGCCAGCACCAGCTGTGCGGCAATGACAGCCAACGCACCCAGCAGTCCCCGCAGTAAAAACAGAGGTAAGGTGACCGGCGGCAGCCCGGGCAGGTGGGCAAATACCTTGCCACAGAACACGAACAGCGCAAATACAAAGCCGTGGGTCAGCAGCGCAAGCTTTGTCACCACCGCAAACTTTGCGGCAAACAGGTCCAGCGGCGGTACGGGGCTTGCCATGATAAGGTTCCAGTTGTGCCCCAGATGTTCCAGCCGCCACAAGTAGGCAGCATAGGTGGCTACCATGGCAGGGAAGAAGAGCA
>CAVKCU010000241.1:0-2946 GCA_963654645.1 Clostridiales bacterium
GTGTTCGGGCAGAATACCCCCTGCGGGGCAAAAGCAACGGTCTGGCTGCCGGCAGAATAAAAATGCAAAGGGAGCTGCTGCATACGGTTTGATGCGGCAGCTTCCTTTTTGTGCGAGCGCTTATCCCTGACTTTCCCACAAATAAAATAGGAAAATATGAATTTTCTATTGACAATTGCCCGGAAGGGGAGTATACTCCCTTCAAACAACAAAACACACATAACATGTGGGTTTGTGGAAATGGGAGAGAGTTATGAACAGACGAATGTGTTGTCAGACGAAAACGAAGTGAACCAACAAACAAAAGAAAGGGTAACGTTTTATGTCTGTCGAAATTTTGGATCTGGGCGCACTGGCGCTCACCGCAGTATTTTTTGCATTGCTGTATTATCTGCACAAGAAAAAGCACGTTGATTTTGGCGTGCGCACCATCCTTGCCGTGGGTCTTGGCGTGATCGTGGGTCTTGTATTCAAGGGGCACCACACTTACGTGGCAGCCGTAGGCACCATTTACGCCCATGTGGTCTCCGCCGTGGTCATTCCGCTGCTGATCTTCAGCATCATTTCCAGCATCACTAATCTGGGCAATTCCGTCCGTCTGAAGCAGATCGGCCTCAAGACCGTGTTCTTTCTGGTGCTGAACACCTTTATTGCCAGCCTGATCACCCTGATCGCCGGTGTGGCTACGAACATTGGCAGCGGGGTGCAGTATGAACTGGCTACCGATTACACCGCCAAGGAAGTACCTACCTTTGTGGATACGGTCATCAGCCTGTTCCCGCAGAATCTGGCTGCGCACTGGTCCAACGGCGAGGTGGTGCCCATTGTGGTGTTCTGCATTCTGGTGGCTGTCAGCTACAACAAGATCGCAGCCAAGAAGCCCGAAGAGGCAGCACCCTTTAAAAAGTTCATTGACGCCGGCGACCTTGTGATGGGCCGTGTAGTCAGCTATGTGATCTCCTTTACCCCGTATGCGGTCCTTTCCCTGATCGCCCGTGCAGTCAGCCGGTCTTCTCCTGCGGATCTCATTCCGCTGCTCA
This sequence comes from Clostridiales bacterium, assembly GCA_963654645.1. Lineage (GTDB taxonomy): Bacteria > Bacillota > Clostridia > Oscillospirales > Ruminococcaceae > Faecalibacterium. Next base: position 1,041 of record CAVKCU010000241.1, read on the forward strand.
GTGTTCTGGTGCTGGCGTATGTGCTGTGCGGCATTCAGGTCTTTGTTGTGGAAAGCGCCCTGATCAAGTTCGTGGGCAAGCTGAGCCCCATTCGCTTTTTCAAGGGCATCTGGCCCGCCGCAACCGTTGCCTTTACCTCTCAGAGCAGTGTGGGCACCATCCCGGTCACTGTCAACCAGCTGACCCGGAAGCTGGGCGTAAATGAGGATGTTGCCGCCTTTGGCGCAAGTCTGGGTGCAAACCTTGGCATGCCGGGCTGCGCGGGCATCTGGCCCACCCTGCTGGCGGTGTTTACCATCCATCTGCTGGGCATCGAGTACACGCCTGTGCAGTACGCCTTCCTCGTGGTTTTGGCTGTGGTCGTTTCCATTGGTACGGTCGGCGTGCCCGGCACAGCGACCATTACCGCAACGGCGCTGTTTGCCGCTGCCGGTCTGCCGGTGGAAGCCATCATCCTGCTTTCGCCCATCTCCAGCATCGTGGATATGGCGCGTACCGCTACTAACGTCGTGGGTGCGGCTACCGCCACCACCCTTGTAGCTGCTACCGAAGAGCAGCTGGACACTGCCGTTTACAATGGCACGGTGGAGGCGATCGCAGCAGAAGCCTGAGAATGACATCAAAAACTGTTCACCATAAAAATACAATTAAAAAGAAAAACCAGAAAAAGCACCGGTTTGCATGTGAAAAAGCAAATTGGTGCTTTTTCTTAATAAAAGAAAGAAACTGGATGAAAATATACAGCAAAAATTGAATTAAAAAGGAATTTCAATTGAAACCTTCTTTACGTGAAATGTGCTCAAGAGTGAAAAATATACAAAAATCAAGAAAAACTTCCGGCAGAATGTTGGATAAACTGCAGAAATGTGCATTTGGTGAGGACAAATTTTTAAAAAACTCTTTTCTTTCGGAAAACACGGATGTATAATGCGTCCATAGCACAAGGGTGTGCAAAGTTCCAAAAGGGGAACAGCGGCTCTTGTGTATTTTTAGAACTCAATGCTTTATCGGATTAAAGCGTTGAAGGGGAGGAAAATAGAATGATGAGATTTGATCGTCGTATTTCGCGCCGCAGCTTCCTGGCAGCTGCCGGTGTCACCTCTGCTGCACTGGCTCTGACAGCCTGCGGCGGCTCTTCCAGCTCCGTGGCGGGTTCTTCCGCTTCCGGTTCTGCTTCCTCTGCAGCTGGCACTGCACAGGGCGGCACTTTGAACATTATGCTGGAGACCGAGGTCCAGTCGCTGGACCCGCAGATCGCCACCGACGGCACCTCCTTTGAGGTCATCGCCGACTACACCGACGGTCTGATGCAGATGGATGCAGACGGCGCAGCAGTTCCCGCCATTGCAGAGACCTATGACATCAGCGAGGACGGCAAGACCTACACCTTCCACCTGCGCGACGCCAAGTGGTCCAACGGCGAAGCCGTCACCGCTGCCGATTTCGTCTTTGGCTGGCAGCGCGCCGTAGACCCCGCCAATGCTTCCGAGTATTCCTATATGCTTTCCGATATCGGTCAGGTGGTCAACGCTGCCGAGATCATTGCCGGTGAAAAGCCCGTTACCGATCTGGGCGTGACCGCAGTGGACGACAAGACGCTGGAGGTTCAGCTGAATGTTCCTGTCAGCTACTTCCTGAGCCTGATGTATTTCCCCACCTTCTATCCGGTCAATGAGGCATTCTTCAACACCTGTAAGGATACCTTCGGCACCAGCCCCGACACGGTGCTGTCCAACGGCGCCTTCAAGCTGACCGATTACCAGCCGGCTGCTACCGCCTTTACGCTGGAAAAGAACCCCGATTACTACGATGCCGACAAGATCGCTCTGGATGGTCTGGCCTATCAGGTCATCAAGGACAGCCAGCAGGCACTGATGAGCTACCAGACCGGTGCTCTGGATATGAC
>CAVKCU010000242.1:0-2930 GCA_963654645.1 Clostridiales bacterium
ACTTGTCCACGATGGACTGCAGGGTGCCGTCAGCCTTCAGCTCTTCCAGAGCGGCGTTGATGGCATCTTCCAGAGAAGAACCCTTTGCCATACCAATGGCGTAATCCTCCTCGGCGTAGCTGGTCTCCAGAATGACCAGACCGGGGTTGGCAGCAACGAACTCCTTGGCGGGAGCGTTGTCGATGACAACTGCATCCACCTGACCATTGTTCAGAGCCTGCACAGCGGTCAGACCGTTGTCGTAAGCCACAACATTGTCGTCGCCGAAGTCATCGGAGCAGTAGATGTAGCCGGTGGTGCCGCGCTGGGTGCCGATCTTCTTGCCTGCCAGATCATCCGGGGAAGCAATGTCGGAGCCTTCGGGCACGATGATGGACTGGATGCCGGTAGCGTAGCTGTCGGAGAAGTCCATCACAGCCTTGCGCTCGTCGGTGACGGTGACGCCGGCCATGACGATGTCGGCCTTGCCCTGCTGCACGCTCAGCAGAGCAGCGTCAAAGTCCATGTCGTCGATCTGCAGCTCCAGACCCAGCTTCTCAGCAATGGCCTGAGCGGTCTCAACATCGATGCCCTCGAACTCGCCTGCATCGGTGGTCATCTCATACGGAGGGAAGGCAGCGTTGGTAGCCATGGTCAGCTTGCCAGCCTCAACGGTGGTCAGCTCGCCAGCGGCAGCGCTGGTGGAAGCAGCTTCAGAAGAAGCAGAGCTTGCCACGGAGGAAGCGGTGCTTGCGGAAGAACCACCGCAGGCGGTCAGAGCCAGAGCGGCAACGGACAGACCGGCAGCTGCCAGGAAGCTGCGACGAGAGATCTTTTTCATATTCAAACACTCCTCAAATGTACTGTATGTTTTTGCGGCACGCCGGAACGATGCGATTCATCGAACATCTGGCGAACGAATTTAGTATAGATTGTACAAATTGAAAAGTCAATACTTGTGCAAAAAATCTCATCAATTGAAACCGAATTGAAAACAATTATACAAAAAGTGCGCTAAAGAAATGTATATATACAAATTATAAATATTTTGCGATCTCTTCTTTGCTCCGCTTGGGCACGCAGTAATCCCGGTTCTCGTCCAGATAATACTTTACGCCGGTCTCAGCCGTCAGCGGCACAATGTGAGCCTTGTGGGCCGGGTAGCCGAACGCCACCATGAATGCCAGCTTCTGCGGTTCCTCAATGCCCAGCAGTTCGGTGAGGGCGGGCTTGTTGATCGCGCCCATGATGCAGCTGCCCACGCCTTTGTCCCATGCGGCAAGGGTCATGTTGGCAAGGGCGATGCCGGTGTCGGTGGCAAGGTCGCCGGGGATGGAAGTATCCTGCACCACGGCCACATACAGGGTGGGCAGCTCGTCGGCCTTGGGCGTGCCCTGCTCCGGCGGCAGATAGGCAGCCCACTTGACCAGCGGCTGCACCTTTGCCACCTCCGCGGGCTTGTTCACCACCACCAGACGCACAGCCTGACGGTTGGCTCCGCAGGAGGACAGGCGGACGGCCTCGACGATATCATCCACCACATCCTGCGGAACAGCTTTCTGTGCAAAGCGGCGGTAGGTGCGGCGGCTGGCAAGAGTATCCATAACAGACATAAAGAGCACCTCTTTTATATAAGTATTATCAAAAGTATAGCAGATGCGGCAGAGTCTTGCAACGCTCCGGCGCAAAAAAAGCTTGCACGCTGGGCAGTGATCTTGCCTTCTGCGACAGGCTGCGATTGCATCCGACAAATGATGTATGGTAAAATATGGTAAAGGAAGGGGGCAGCACAATGGTATTGGCGGCAGGCATCGTGGGTTTTATTCTGGGGGTCAATGTGGGTTTTTTGGTTGCCGGGCTGATGCGGGCGGCAGGAGGAGAACATGAGCAGACGAGAGATAAGAACGGACATGTTGAGGATGAATGAAAACAGCATAGAACAGAAGGGGCCGCCGCACAGCATTCCGTGCAGCGGCCCTTTTTGCCGGGACTGACCGTACCCTCGGTCTTTTCTTTGCTGCTCTTATTTTTCAGCATCCGGCGGCAAAAAATGCCAAAAACCACTTGACAAACGGTTACCGGGGGGGGGTATTATATAAGAAAAGCAGGCCCCACAAAAAGTGATGGGAGCATGCAAAAAAGAATGTGAGGTTGATTCTTATGTCTAATATTTCTCGTCGTAAGTTCCTCAAGGGTGCAGGTGTGGCAGCTCTGGCTGTTGCTGCTGCCGGTGTTCTGGCTGGCTGCTCCGATCAGAGCACTCCGGACGTCTCCGAGAAGAAAAAGAAGGTCACGCTGAAGTATTACAGCCGCTCTGAAGGCAAGGCTTTTGATTCGGTTGATATCGAGGTTGGAGTTCTGGTGGACAGCATCAGCTATACTACCATTCAGGAGAAAAAACCGGCTGCTGCCAAGGACTTCTACATTGTAAGCACGACTGACTACAAGATTCCTGCAGACGGCACGGTCTGGATCGACATGAAGATGAACGAAACTGCAAAGCCTCAGACTATCAAGATCAAGTATATGGCGATTCTGGGCACCAGTGGTCCCGAGGAGGTTGCAGCTACCACTTCTTGGAATTGGACCAAGACGGTTGAAGTTTATGGCGGCGGCGATGTGATCGACCTCAGCAAAGTGAAGCTCGACGGCGGCTACAAGATTGCTGACGTTAGAGATGTGGTCAACGGTAAAATCGATGAGCACAACGTTGCAACCGTTTACGTTACGATGTAAGCTGAACCGGCTTTTCATTATTTAGATTTTAAAATTTAAGATAACAGCACCAACAGGGTGGCGGCCAACAAGGCCTCCGCTCTATTGGTGTTATTTTTTGTTGAAATTTCACTTGACAAACAGTTACCGGGGGGGGTATCATATAGGAAAAGGCGGCTCCATATAAATAAGTGACCGGAGCCTGCAAAAAAGAATGTGAGGTTGATTCTTATGTC
>CAVKCU010000243.1:0-2917 GCA_963654645.1 Clostridiales bacterium
GCAGGTCGGTCATGCCGCCAAGGTTCACGCGCACGGCGCGGTAGACGCCGGGGGTGACGTGATCCTTGAGGTACTGCCACAGCGCTGCTTTTTTAGCGTGCGCCTCGGCGCTGCCGTCCAGCAGCAGGAAGATGTCGCTGACTGCCATCATGACCGACAGGTAGTGCACCATGTAGGCGCGCAGACGCTTCTGGTCTTTCAGCGCGTCCAGATCCTGACAGTCGATCATGTGCTTGGTGACCCGCAGCTGCTGATCCACGCGACCGATCATCACGCTCTCGTTCACGCTCTGGTCGGCACGGCCGATGAAGTAGCGGTACAGATCCAGATCCATATAGTACATGCTCTTGACGTAGGGCAGGGGCTGGTACACAAAGATGTTGTCCACATAGAAGGTGTGCTTGGGCAGCACCATGCCGCACTGGCGCAGCACCTCGGTGCGGTACATGACCGAGTGCATCAGCAGGTTCTGATCCGGGCGGAAGTGCCGGACGTGCACCCAGTCGAACAGGCGCTCCTGCGGGAACACGTTGGTGTAGCGCACGGTATGGCTGGTGCCGTCCTCCACGTGCTCGTACACATAGTTGCAGATCATCAGGTCCGGTGCGGTGCCGCGGGCAATCAGCGTGGTCAGGCGCTCCAGCACCTTTTTCAGGGCGTCGGTGTCCAGCCAGTCATCGCTGTCCACAACCTTGTAGTACAGACCGGTGGCGTTGCGGATGCCCTGATTGACGCCCTCGCCGTGGCCGCCGTTCTCCTGATGGATGGCTTTGACGATGGTGGGGTACTTTGCGGCGTACTCGTCGCAGATGGCGGGGGTATCATCCTTGACGGAACCATCGTCCACCAGAATGATCTCGGCCTGCTCGCCTGCGCTCAGCAGCGTTTCGATGCAGTGACGCATATAGGCTGCCGAATTGTAGCAGGGCACGGCAAAGGTGATAAGTTTCTGCTGCATATTATAAATGCTCCTTTTTACGTTGCATGGTCCATGCCGGGCAGTCTGCGGGGTGGCATGGAGATATGTGTTCTCATTATAGCATTTTCGCGCCTGAAAAGCTATCCTTCCCGGGCAGAAAGGTCGGTTACCGCACATTTTTGCGCAAAGTGACGCTTTTTTCTGCCAAAAGTGCCGGTTTTGTGGTATACTGATAAGGTTTTGAGCGTTCAGCGCGTCAGCGCACCTACTTATATAACGGAGGAAACCATGGAAAACCCGCACAGTATCCTGAAAAAAGTTTTCGGCTACGACAGCTTCCGCCCCGGGCAGGAACAGATCGTCAGCCGCCTGCTGGCTGGGCAGGATGTGCTGGCGGTCATGCCCACCGGTGCGGGCAAATCCATCTGCTATCAGGTGCCGGCGCTGCTTTTGCCGGGCATCACCATCGTGGTATCCCCGCTGGTCAGCCTGATGAAGGATCAGGTGGGGGCGCTGGTGCAGGCGGGCGTGGCGGCGGCTTTTCTGAACAACAGCCTGACTGACAACCAGAAGGCGCTGATGCTGCACCGCGCCCGGGAGGGCTGGTACAAGATCATCTATGTGGCGCCGGAGCGGCTGGAGATGCCGGGCTTCCAGCGGTTTGCGCAGGAGCGGCAGATCAGCATGGTCACAGTGGACGAGGCGCACTGCATCAGCCAGTGGGGACAGGACTTCCGCCCCAGCTATCTGCGCATCAGGGAATTTGTGGACAGCCTGCCCAGCCGTCCGGTCATCGGTGCGTTCACGGCTACTGCCACCGCCCATGTGCGGGAGGATATCCGCACCCATCTGGCGCTGCAGAACCCTTACGAGGTGACCACCAGCTTCGACCGCCCCAACCTGTACTTCGAGACCCGGCGGGCGCTGCCCAGCCAGAAGCCCAAGGAGCTGCTGGAACTGGTGCTCAAGGAGGGCAATAACGCAGGCATCGTGTATTGCAGCACCACCCGGCAGGTGGACGAGACGGTGCAGCTGCTGCAGAGCCGCAGCATCCGGGCAGCAGCTTACCACGCCAAGCTGGATGCGGACACCCGGCGGCAGAATCAGGACGATTTCCTCTACGACCGGGTGCAGGTGATGGTAGCCACCAACGCCTTTGGCATGGGCATCGACAAGCCCAATGTGCGGTTCGTCATCCATTATAATATGCCCAAGGATCTGGAGAGTTATTATCAGGAGGCCGGACGTGCCGGGCGCGATGGTCAGCCCGCCCGGTGTACTCTGCTGTATTCCGGCACGGATGTGCGCACCATCCGCTTTTTCATCGACAAGGAGCGGGAAGTCGATAACGGTCTGCCTGCGGATATAAAGGCCGAAGCCGCCCGCAAGGCAGAGGAGCGGCTCAAGTACATGACCTTCTACTCCACCACCCAGCACTGTCTGCGCGGCTTTCTGCTGCAATACTTCGGGGAGGCTGCGCCCAAAAAGTGCGGAAACTGCTCCTGCTGCCTCGCCGCCGAGCAGGAAGCCCAGCTGCAGGTGGAGTACGCCCGCCGCCGTGCCGCCCAGAGCGCCGACCGGCTGGAAAAGCCCCGCCGTGCAAAGCCCGCCGCAGCGGGCAGCCTGAGCGAGGCGGACGAAAAGCTGCTCAACGCCCTGTACGCGGTGCGCAAGCGTCTGGCAGGCAAACAGAACCTGCCCGCCTTTATGGTGTTCAACGATGCCACCCTGCGGGAGATGGCAGAGAAAAAGCCCATGAGCATCGACGAGCTGCTGAACATCAGCGGCGTGGGCGAAAAGAAAGCCGCCCGCTACGGCAACGCCTTCCTGCGCGTCATCGAGGACGCCGTGGGCAGCCGGGAATGAGAAAGAAAAGAAGCCGCTGCACAGACCGAGCAGCGGCTTCTTTTGGCGTTCACGAGAGGGGGGTCAATACGGTTTATCGTTCCATGGTATGGGTGGCGAACACCTTTTCGTCCTCCCACCACACGGGCTGCC
>CAVKCU010000244.1:0-2915 GCA_963654645.1 Clostridiales bacterium
ACCACGAACTGGATGCGCTGGAAGAGGGCTTGGATACCATTTTCGATCACCTTGCACCGGGCGGCCGGCTGTGCGTGATCACCTTCCATTCTTTAGAGGACCGGCTGGTCAAGAACAAGTTCCGCCGCTGGTCTACGGCCTGCACCTGCCCGCCGGAGTTTCCGGTGTGTGTATGCGGCGGCAAGGCAAAGGCAAAGCTTATCACCCGCAAACCCATTGAAGCTGATACGCAGGAGCTGGAGGAGAACCGGCGCAGCCGCTCCGCCCACCTGCGTGTACTGGAAAAATGCTGAGATGCCGGAAGCACCGGCATTGTGAGGAGGAGAGAAACCATGGGTCAGCCAGCATACGATCGTAATGCGGCGCGCCGCCGCAGGGCACCGCAGCCGCAGCGCAAAGCAAACCTGCGGGTAGCAAAGGGCGGCAAGCGGCGGTTGAATCCGCTGCAGGCCGCCGTACATAACGCCATGAATCTGGTGGCGGCGGCACTGCTGGTGGGCTTTGCCATCAGTCTGCTGTGGAGCGAAGCACAGCTGGTGGAGCTGAACGACCAGATCCAGGATGCTAAGGCGCAGCTGGTCAGCGAGCAGAGCCAGTATACCTACTACAACAGCACCCTGAACAGCAAGACCAACATTGCCAGTGTGGAGGAGACCGCCGGGCGGCTGGGTCTGATGAAGGTAGACCCCAGCCAGATCACCTACATCCGTCTGAGCGAAAGCGGCGCACTGGTGCGCCGGGAATCCACCATGCGGCAATGGACCGACTTTTTGTACACCGGCGCGGTGAACATTCTGGGCACCGTGAGATAAACGGAGAAAGCGTGCGGCAGCGCACGCTTTTTTCGGTTTATGGACGCCGCAGTCTGAACAAATAACAGCGCAGGGCGTGCGGAATGCAGTGCACGCCCCGCAGGAGAGAACCAATGCAAGAACCTTTCCGTAACAAAAAAAGCAGGGGCTACCGCCTGCGTCCGGCCTCCGGTCGGGACCGGCTGGACAGCCGGGTGCGGCGGCTTTGCAGCCGTCTGGGCATCCTTGCGGTAGTGGTGGCGGCTGCCATCGTCATCCGCAGCCTGTATAACATCCAGATCGTCCACGGGGCAGAGTACCGCCAGTACGCCGCCCAGCAGCAGCTGCTGGATACCACCATCAAGGCTACCCGGGGCGAGATCTACGATGCTTCCGGCATCACCCTTGCCTCCACCAGCGTGGTGTGGACCATCTGGGCAGACCCCAGCTACAGCAGCATCCTTTATACCAGCAAGACCAACGATGACGACACCGTGACCAAAACGCTGGACCCCGCCATGTGCGCCGAGGTGAGCCGGGAGCTGACGTTGCGTCTGCTCTCCGGGGACGGCGAAAGCTTGGACAGCGTGGACACTTCCTCGGCGGAGTATCAGCAGCAGTACCAGACCGTCTACGATGCGCTTTCCCGGCTGGATTCCGCCTACGTCACCCTTGCCACCAAGGTGAACAACGCGGTGAAGCTTTCCATTGAAAAATACGTCTCCAGCTTCAACAAGGCGCACAAAAAGGCCACCGACACCTCCCGCAAGGGGCGCATTTCGGTGTCCTCGGAAAAGAGCTTCCAGCGCAACTACCCCTACGGTGCCTTTGCCGCAGCGGTGCTGGGCTTTACGGATGCGGACGGCATCGGCACTTACGGACTGGAAAAATCCTATCAGTCCACCTTAGCCGGTGTGGACGGTCGCACCATCACCCAGCGCAACGCGGTGGGCAACGCCATTGCAGACGCCAACGCCACCACCTTTGCCGCCAAGGACGGTTCCAATCTGGTGCTGTCGCTGGATGTGAACGTGCAGGAGATCGCGGAGCGGTACCTGAACGAAGCCATTGCAGCCAACACGGTGGAAAACCGCGGCTGCGCCATTGTAATGAACGTCAAGACCGGCGCCATCCTTGCTATGGCGTCCAAGCCGGACTTTGACCCCAACGACCCGCTGAACTACACCGCCAACGAGGCTTACCTCAACGAGCTGGTGCACGCCGAGCCGGAGCTTTACGGCATCTATAAAAAGGACGCCGACGGCAACTATATCACCGACGAGCAGGGCAACAAGATCCTGGATGAGGAAGCGGACTATTCCGGCTACTACCGGGATATCCTGTGGAAGAACAAGACCATCACCGAGCTGTACTACCCCGGCTCAGTGTTCAAGGTCATCACCTCTGCCATGGGCATCGACTCCGGCGTGGCGACCATGAACACCACCTTTACCTGCTCCGGCGCTTACGGTGTTGCCAAGGAGACCTACCACTGTGCAGGCCGCAAGGCGCACGGCGTCCTCAATATGGCTGAGGCGCTGCGCAAGAGCTGCAACATTTACTACATCCAGCTGGGGCAGCGCGTCGGGTCGCAGCAGTTCTATAACTATTTCGATGCCTTCGGCTTTACCGCCCGCACCGGCGTAGACCTGCCCAGCGAGACCAACTTTATGCAGTACTACCGCGCCGACCAGCTGGGCGAGGTGCAGCTGGCGTCCTCCTCCTTCGGTCAGGCCATGGCGATCACCCCGCTGCAGATGTGCACCGCTATTGCAGCCACCGTCAACGGCGGGTATCTGGTCACCCCCCATGTGGTGGATAAGATCACGGATTCCAACGGCAACGTCATTCAGGAGATCGGCGCAAACGTGCGCCGTCAGGTCATCAGCCAGAGCGCCAGCGAGGTCATCCGCGAGATGATGGAGTACGAGGTGGGCAACGGCACCGGCGGCGGCAAAAACGCCTATGTGTCCGGCTACCGCATCGGCGGCAAGTCCGGTACTTCCGAGCAGCTGAATATGCACCGCCGCGCCGACGGCGACTATAAAAAGGTGGCCTCCTTCGTGGCAGTGCTGCCCGCCAACGACCCGGAGATCCTCGTCTACGTCATGCTGGACGACCCCA
>CAVKCU010000245.1:0-2910 GCA_963654645.1 Clostridiales bacterium
ATTATTTCCGCTGCGACGCCTACGAAAACAACAACAGCGTCTATGTGCTGGATAATGCCGGCTTCAAGCTGTTCAATGCCAATGACACCGAGCTGTTGAGCGGGCACAACGTATACACCGTGCTCTCCCAGATGTCTTATCTGCATGGCTCTTCCTTTGCAGTGGCAAAGGAGCGGCTTGCCCGCACAGGCTCGTGCTATTCCAACGCCGTGCTGGACGGGACCGAGTATTTCTACGCCCTGAAGCAGATGGAAAATGCCCAGTGGACGCTGGCGTTCCTTGTACCGGCGAAATATGTGGCAGTCAATACGCAAAAGCTGGTCGGTCTCGTCACGGGCATCACCATAAGCTTTGCCGTGGTGTTCTCGGTCACGGCAGTTTTCGTTAGCTGGTTCCTTTTGCGGGAAAAGCAGCTGCAGGAACTGCGGGCTGAAAAAGAGACGAATCTCCGTCTGGAACAGTACAACATCCAGCTGACGCAGGCAAACGATGAAATGCGGCGGGCGCAGGACGTTGCCGCAGAGGCGCTGCAATCCGCCGAGCGCGCCAGCAAGGCCAAGACAGACTTCCTTGCCAATATGTCCCACGATATCCGCACCCCTATGAACGCCATTATCGGCATTACCACCCTGATGAAAAACGAGCTGCACGAGCCGGAAAAGCTTGCCGAGCATCTGGGCAAGCTGGAAAGCTCCGGGCAGCTGCTGCTGGGCATCATTAACGATATTCTGGATATGAGCCGCATCGAGAGCGGCAAGACCACCCTGAATATGGAAAAAATGAACCTTTCCCAGCAGGTCAGCCAGCTGGACAGCATCATCCGGCAGCAGGCAGGTCAGCGCCGCCAGACCTTTACGGTAAAGACTCACCTGCGGCACGAAAACGTGCTGGGCGACCCCAACCGTCTGAATCAGGTACTGATGAACATCCTCTCCAACGCGGTCAAGTATACACCCGCCGGCGGGCATATCCGGTTGGAAGTGGAAGAACTGCCCCGGAACGAGCACTACGCCCGGTACCGCTTTGTGGTGCAGGATGACGGCATCGGCATGAGCGAGAACTACCAAAAGACCCTTTTTGACCCCTTTACCCGCGAGGAACGCTCCGGCACCAACAAGGTGCAGGGCACAGGTCTGGGTATGGCGATCACCAAGAGCATCGTAGATCTGATGGGCGGCTCCATCAGCGTGGAGAGCGCCACCGGCAAGGGCACCCGCTTTGAGGTGGTGCTGGAATTTCCCATTGATACCGAGGCGGATACGGTGCAAAAGGCGCAGGCGCTCCCGGAGGAAAAAGAGACCGCCTCTCCCCTGTCCGGCATGAGGTTCCTCTGCGCCGAGGACAACGCCATCAACGCCGAAATTCTGCAGATGCTGCTGGAGACCAAGGGCGCAAGCTGCACCATCTGCCCCAACGGGCAGGAGATCGTAGATACCTTTGCCAGCGTCAAGCCCGGCGACTATGACATGATCCTGATGGATATCCAGATGCCGGTGATGAACGGTCTGGAAGCCACCCGCCGCATCCGCAGCGGCGAAAACCCGCTGGGCAGGACCATCCCCATCCTTGCCATGACCGCCAATGCTTTCCTTGAGGATATGCAAAAAAGCAAGGAAGCCGGCATGGACGAGCATCTGTCCAAGCCTGTGGACATCAGCGCACTGGAGCAGGTGGTAAAGCGCTTCCGCGTTACCCCCCCCCGAAAATAAATAGCGGTGTGCAGCGCTTTTGCCGCAAAGAGCTGCATAATCTTGCATAAAAAATCTGCTGCCCCTTTGCCCGGACACTCTGGCATCCGGTACGGGGCAGCAGATTTTTTTGCGTTATAGAGGGAGCTTTACGCTCAGATAGGCATGGTCTGGTAGAACCAGTCCGAGATCGCCTTGCGGGTATCGGCAAAGAACTTTTTCACCGGGCAGGCAGCATCCCGAGCTTCCTGTTCCAGATCCGTGCCTGCGGGGAAGTTGCGGATGACAGTATACGCCACCGACTGCGGCGGCAGCGACATCATCACAGCCGGGTCGTGCACCACGCAGATCTGCTCGCCTACCGCAAGGGTGGCGGGGTCGGAGGTGGTCTTTTCGTCATGGTCCTGCCAGGCGGTGCTGTCAGTGACGATCATCTCATAGGTCTCCTGCTCTTCTGCGGACACCACAATGGACTCCACCTTGCCTTCCACCGTGCGGCTGACGCCCTCTACCGTGCCATAATAGTAGAGCTTTTTGGAAAACAGCGCCGAAGCAGAGGGCAGCACGCTGACGCTGAGCATCAGCACTGCAAGCAGGCAAAAGAGCGAACGATAGGTCTTTTTCATAGAAAACCTCCATTTTTTATGTTGCAGCGGAGCGCCCGGCGCTCCCGGATGCCTTATTTTACCACAACTACCGTCGGATTTCTATATCCGGGCTTAACCGGGGGAAAATATTGCAAAAGGCATTGCGTCATGACCCTCTCAGTCATCGCTGCGCGATGCCAGCTCCCCCGAGGGGGGAGCTTTATTTGTGCTGACCGGAAGATGCGAAAAAGCTCCCCCTTTCGGGGGAGCTGGCAAAGCCGTCAAGGCTTTGCCTGAGAGGGTGAAAAAAAGTGGGTCAGAAGCGCCCGCAGACGTTTCTGACCCACAAATAGAACGATATTTTCTGTTTTACAGCTGGCAGGCGGTATCGTAACCGGTGCGGATGGCGTTGGAGATATCCGCAGCCTTACCGGCGGCATCGCCGATGGAATACACCGGGATACCGGCGCTTTCCAGCGCAGCAGCGTCAAACACGTTGGAGCGTGCGCCCATAGCCAGCACGATGTGATCGCAGGGGATGCTCACCTCTGCACCGTCCTTGTTCTCGCAGACAACGGCATCCATGCGGAACTCCTTGACCTTGTGGCTGGGGTACTGCTCCACGCCGTAGGTCT
>CAVKCU010000246.1:0-2888 GCA_963654645.1 Clostridiales bacterium
CCCGGGATCTGGTGCTGGAGGACTACCCCGATGCCCGCATCGAGGTCATCGACTCTGCCGCCGCCACGGTGACCGAATCCACCATGGTGGAAAACGCCGTAGCCATGCGGGACGCAGGCTGCACCTTGGACGAGACTGTGACCTGGCTGGAAGCGGAAAAATCCACCAACCAGATCTTTTTCACCGTGGGTGATCTGGACTACCTCATCAAGGGCGGGCGCATCGGCAAGGTGACCGGTCGCGCCGCCAATATGCTGGGGCTGAAGCCCATGATCCTGTTCAAGGACGGCGAGATCTTCTCCGGCGGCGTAGCCCGCGGTCGGCAGAAGAGCTTTGAAAAGGCGCTGGAGCAGCTGATGAACTATCTGGATGCCCACGGCGGCACCCCGGACGACTACCGCATCACGGTGGGCTACGGCTACGACGCCGACGAGGGCAAGCGTCTGTGGATGCAGACCCGTGCCGCCCTGCGCGCCAAGTACCCCGGTGCACAGTGTGAGGTGGGGCTTTTGCAGATCGGCTGCACCATCGCGGTGCACACCGGCCCCTATGCACTGGGCATGGGCGTCATGCGCCGCTGGAAAAAGCAGAACTGATAGGATATAAACAGAAGAAGGGACAGCCCGCGGGCTGTCCCTTCTTGGTTTATGTAAAAGAAAAAACGAAATACAGCCAAGCCCGCAGGCTTGGCTGTATTCAAAATTGTCCTGCTTACAGCAGCGGAATGCCGGCCTTGGCGCAGGCTTCGCGGGTGGCATTATCCCACACGCTGGCCTGCACCTCACCAATGTGGACGCTGCCCAGCAGCAGCATGCACAGGCGGCTCTGACCGATGCCGCCGCCGATGGTGTAGGGCAGCTCGCCAGCCAGCACTGCCTTGTGGAAGGGCAGGGCACGGCGGTCGTCGCAGCCCGCCATGGTCAGCTGTTTGTCCATACTTTCCGGGCTGACGCGGATGCCCATGCTGCTCAGCTCGTAGCTGCACTGCAGCGGGTCGTTCCAGAACAGCAGGTCGCCGTTCAGATCCCAGTCGTCATAGTCCGGGGCGCGACCGTCGTGGGGCTTGCCGCTGCGCAGGGGGGCACCGATCTTCATCAGGAAGGTGGTGCCGTTCTCCTTGACAAAGGCGTTCTCCCGCTCCTTCGGGGTCAGCTCGGGGTACTTATCCTCCAGCTCCTGCGTGGTGACAAAGGTCACGTTGGGGGTGTGCAGGGGCAGATCCTGCAGCTGGGGGAACATGGCGTGCAGGTTCATCTCGGTGGCGCACACCGCAGACACGATGCAGCGCACCACGTTTTTCAGATAGGTCTCGTTGCGGTCCTCCACCGTGATGATCTTTTCCCAGTCCCACTGGTCCACATAGACCGAGTGGAGGTTATCCAGCTCCTCGTCCCGGCGGATGGCGTTCATATCGCAGTACAGACCCTTGCCCACGCGGAAATCGTAGTCCTTCAGTGCCTGCCGCTTCCACTTTGCCAGCGACTGCACCACCTGTGCCTCGGTGCCGCTGTCCTTGATGTCAAAGGTCACCTTGCGCTCCACGCCGTTCAGGTCGTCGTTCAGACCGGTGGAAGCCTCCAGAAACAGCGGTGCGGATACGCGGTACAGGTTCAGCGTAGCGCACAGGGTATCGGCGAACAGCCGCTTCACCGTGCCGATGGCGCGCTGGGTGTCGTACAGGTTCAGCGCGGGTGTGTAGTTTGCCGGGATGATGATCTTGCTCATAACGTTTACCCCTCATTCTGTGTGGTTTGCGCCCCGCTTTCCCGAGCCGGGGCGCGGCTTTTGCAAAGCCGGAATACTGCACCCATTATGGCACAATTTTTTACGAAAGTAAAGTGATAGCAGAAAAAAGCAGTTCCGAAACGCCCATGGGCGTTTCAGAACTGCAAATCAAACTATTTTTCCGTTTACCCGCCCAGATAGGCGCTGCGGACGCGCTCGTTGGTCAGCAGCTCGGCACCGGTGCCGTCCATGACCACGCGACCGGTCTCCAGCACATAGGCGCGGTCAGCCACCGAAAGCGCCATCTGCGCGTTCTGCTCCACCAGCAGGATGGTCATGCCCTCCTTGTGGATGTCGCGGATGATATCAAAGATCTCCTGCACCAGCAGCGGCGAAAGACCCATGGAAGGCTCGTCCAGCATCAGCATGGAGGCGTTGCTCATGAGCGCACGCCCCATGGCAAGCATCTGCTGCTCGCCGCCGGACATGGTGCCCGCCAGTTGCTTGCGGCGCTCCTTCAGGCGGGGGAACAGGGTGAACACCTTTTCCTTGTTGGCAGCAATGGTGGAGGCGGGCTGGGTGTAGGCGCCCATGTCAAGGTTCTCGTCCACCGTCATGTGCAAAAACACATGGCGTCCCTCCGGCACCTGTGCAAGGCCGCTTTCCACGATCTTGTGGGCGCGCACGCCCTTGATGCTCTTGCCCTTGTACAGCACATCGCCGGTGCGGGGCTTCAAAAGGCCGGAAATGGTTTTCAGGGTGGTGGATTTGCCCGCGCCGTTTGCACCGATCAGGGTGACGATCTCGCCCGCGTTGACGGTGAAAGAGATATCCTTTACGGCGTGGATGTTGCCGTAGTAGACGTTGATGCCGTCCACCTTCAGTAATGTATCAGCCATGGCTCAGCCCTCCTTTTTGCCCAGATAGGCCTCGATGACCTGCGGGTTGTTGCGGATCTCGTCCGGGGTGCCCTTGGCGATGATGCGCCCAAAGTTCAGCACCGCAATGCCCTCGCAGATGCCCATGACAAGGCTCATGTCGTGCTCAATGAGCAGCACGGCAATGTTGAACTCGTCGCGGATGCGGCGGATGGTCTCGGTCAGCTCGGCGGTCTCGGAGGGGTTCATACCGGCGGCAGGCTCGTCCAGCAGCAGAAGCTTCGG